>WRCZ01000246.1 GCA_009783685.1 Actinomycetes bacterium | reverse complement strand
ACGCCGGAGCGTTCCAGCGGTCCCGGCCGGTCCGGCGCCCCCGGCACCTCCGCCCTGCCCGGCACCCCCGCGCCGCACCGCCAGCCGGGCTGACCGGGCGTCACTCGCCCTCGACCCGGCCCAGCGGCTCGGCGTCCTTCGCCAGCGCGGCGCGGGCCGCGGACCACGCCGCGTCGCCGGGGTGGAACGCCCGGCGGAGGTAGGCCGTGCTGAGCTGCTGGATCAGGGCGACCCGCGCGGGGCTCTCGTCCGTCGTCTCGGTGACGCCGTACCCGGTGATGCCGCCCAGCGAGTGCTCGCCGCCGAAGAGCGTGAGCAGGCTCTTCGGGCCGGGGCTCAGGTAGTACGGGTCGGTGAACCAGTCGGGGCCGCGCACCGACAGAGCGGACTGGTCCTGGTCGCCGGCGACCACCAGGGCCGGTGTGGTCATGCCGGTGAAGTCCGGGTTCATGAACGGGAAGTGCTCGGCCGCGAACGGCGACAGCTCGGCGCCGCCGCGGCCGGTGGTGGCCAGCAGGAGACCCGCGGTGACCCGGGGGTCGGTCATGTCCTCCCCGGGTTCGCCGGCGGCGTCCAGCACGCGGGCGCCGAGCAGCATGCTCGCCGTCTGGCCGCCCCACGAGTGCCCGGCCACGGCGATCCGGCCGCGGTCGACGCGCCCGGCGAGTCCGGGGACGGCCGCCTCCAGGGCGTCGAGTCCGTCCAGGACCCGTGTCAGGTCTTCCACGCGGATCCGCCAGATCAGCGGGGTGCGGGGGTCGTCGGCGGCGAGGCCCAGGGTGCGCGAGTCGAGGTGGGTGGGCTGGACGACGGCGAAGCCGTGCGCGGCCCAGAAGTCGGCGAGCGGGGCGTAGCCGTCGAGCGACGAGCCGAAGCCGTGCGAGAGGACGACGACGGGCAGGTCGCGCCCGGTCGCGGGGGCGGACACGCGCACGTGCAGATCCGTCCCCCGGCCCGGCGCCGGCAGCACGACCGGCTTCACCGAGACGACGGGTGCGGGTGCGCCGAGCAGCAGGTCCGTGCTCGGCAGGGGTGAGGCATTCATGGGGCAACGTCCTTCACAGGAGAAGCAGGCAGGGCGGAGATGCCGAGGCGCACCGCCGAGCACCTCGGCGGGCGTGCCGCAGGACGCCCGCGGCGCCCGCGGGAAGCACGCGCGGCGGCGTGCGTGGCCGCGGGCCGTCCGCTCTGGCATCATGGACACAAACGGAACGGCGTCCCGATTAACAATACGGAACACTGTCCCGTTTAGCAATCACGGCAGCGGAGGAGTGGCAGGGTGACGGACGGCGAGCGCCGCGCGGCACGCGCGGACCGGCCCAAGCGGGCGGACGCCCGGCGCAACGAGGAGGCGCTGCTGGACGCGGCGGCGGCGGCCTTCACGGCCGCGGGCGTCGAGGCGCCGGTCCGCGACATCGCGGCCCGGGCGGGCGTCGGCACGGCCACCATCTACCGCCATTTCCCGACCCGCGCGGACCTCATCATCGCCGTCTACCGGCACCAGGTCGAGGCGCTCGCCGCGGCCGGTCCCGAGCTGCTGGCGGCGGGCCCCACGCCGTACGCCGCGCTCGGCCGGTGGATCGACCTGTTCGTCGACTTCCTGGTCACCAAGCACGGCCTGGCCGCGGTGATGCAGGCCGACGCCGCCGGCTTCGAGGCGCTGCACGCCTACTTCCTCGACCGGCTCGTGCCGGTCTGCGGGCAGCTGCTCGACGCGGCGGCGGCCGCGGACGAGATCCGCGCGGACGTCACCGCGCTCGCGCTCATGCGCGGCGTGGGCAACCTCTGCATCGGCGCCGAGGGCGACGCGCACGAGGACGCCCGCCGCCTGGTGGCCCTCCTCGTCGCGGGACTGCGCCTGCCGAAGTGAGGCACGCCCGCCACGGCCGGCGGCACGCATGTCGGCCCGGCGCGCGAACACCCGGCGACGAGTAGGGGCCAGGCCATGGCCTGAAACTCTGAACAGTGCTTCACTTCTTTTATGGCCTACCGCAAGACCCCCGCCGAGCTCCGCCGGCTCGAAGCCGCCAGGGAGCACCTGGTCGCCCGCGCCACCTCGGTCGTCGCCGAGGTGGGCTGGGCGCAGGCATCGGTGACCGCGGTCGCCGACTCCGCCGGGATCGCCGCCGGCTCGGTCTACCAGCACTTCCCGTCCAAGGCGGCGCTCGCCGTGGAGGTGTTCCGGCGCGCCGCGGGGCGCGAGGTGGAGGTGCTCGGCGAGGTCCTGCACGGGCCCGGCGACCCCGTCGAGCGCATCGGCCGGGGCGTCGAGGTGTTCGCGCGCCGCGCGTTGGAGAACCGCGGGCTCGCCTACGCCCTGCTCGCCGCGCCGGCCGAGCCCGCGGTCGGCGCCGAGCGGCTCGACTTCCGCCGCCGCTACCGCGCGCTGTTCGCCGAGGTGGTGCACGAGGGCATCGCGGCCGGCCTGCTGCCCGAGCAGAACGGGGAGATCACCGCGGCCGCGCTCACCGGGGCGATCGGCGAGGTGCTCGTCGACCCGCTCGGCACACCCGACGAGACCACGACCGGCGCGCTGATCGCCGAACTCACCGCCATGGCGCTGCGCTGCGCGGGCGCCGACCCGGCCACCGCCTGACCGATCCGCCCCCGGAGGTACCCCATGACCACGCCCGACGCACCGCACAGCCGTCCCACCGCCGTGACGCACGAAGTGACCAACCAGCCCCCGCCGTTGACCGGTCACGACGCCGCGGCCGACCCGGTGCTGCTGGAGGGCGTGCGGCGCGAGGGCGCCGGGTGGCACCTGGACGAGCTGCACCGGCTCGGCCGGCTGACCGGCAGCGAGGAGGCGCAGCACTGGGCGGACCAGGCCAACCGCCACGAGCCCGAACTGCGCACCCACGACCGCTACGGCCACCGCGTCGACGAGGTCGAGTTCCACCCGGCCTACCACCGGCTGATGGACACCTCGGTGAGCGCGGGCCTGGCCGGGGCCGCGTGGGCCGACGCGCGTCCGGGCGCCCATGTGGCGCGCGCCGCGGGCTTCATGGTCGTCAGCATGCTGGAGGCGGGCCACCTGTGCCCGGTGTCGATGACGTACGCGGTCGTCCCGGCGCTGCGCCACTCCCCCGACCTGGCCAAGGTGTACGAGCCGCTGCTGACCGCCCGCGTCTACGACCCTGGGCTGCGCGCCCCGGCCGGCAAGCGCGGACTGCTCGCCGGGATGGGCATGACCGAGAAGCAGGGCGGCACGGACGTCCGCGCCAACACCACCGCGGCCACCGAGCAGCCCGACGGCACCTGGCGGCTGCGCGGCCACAAGTGGTTCACCAGCGCGCCGATGAACGACCTGTTCCTCGTGCTGGCGCAGGCGCCCGGCGGGCTGTCCTGCTTCCTGGTGCCGCGGGTGCTGCCCGACGGCAGCCGCAACACCTTCCGCATCCAGCGTCTGAAGGACAAGCTCGGCAACCGCTCCAACGCCAGCAGCGAGCCGGAGTTCGACGACACGGTGGCCTGGCTGGTCGGCGCCGAGGGCCGGGGCGTGCGGACCATCATCGACATGGTGACCATGACGCGGCTGGACTGCGTGCTGGGCTCGGCCGCCGGGACCCGGGCCGCCCTGGCCGAGGCCGCCCACCACGTGCGCCACCGCACGGTGTTCGGCGCGAGGCTCGTGGACCAGCCGCTGATGCGCAACGTGATCGGCGACCTGGCCCTGGAGTCGGAGGCGGCCACCACGCTGGCGCTGCGGCTGGCCGGGGCGGCCGACCGCGCGCAGCGCGGCGACGACGCGGAGCGCGCGTTCCTGCGGCTGGCCACGGCGGTCGGCAAGTACTGGGTGTGCAAGCGGCAGCCGGCCGCGGTCGCCGAGGCGCTGGAGTGCCTGGGCGGCAACGGCTACGACGAGGCGTCCGGCATGCCGCGGCTGTACCGCGAGGCCCCGCTGAACGGCATCTGGGAGGGCTCGGGCAACGTCAACGCGCTGGACATGCTGCGGGCGCTGGTGCGGGAGCCGGCCTCGCTGGACGCGTTCCGCGCCGAGGTCGAGGCGGCCGCCGGCGCCGACCGCCGGCTGGACGGCGCCTGGCGCGAGCTCCAGGACGAGCTGGTGCCGAGCGACGACGCGCCGCTGCGGGCCCGCCGGGTCATCGAACGCGCCGCGCTGGTGCTCCAGGGCTCGCTGCTGGTCCGGCACGCGCCGGCCGCGGTGGCCGACGCGTTCTGCGCGTCGCGGCTCGCCGGGGACCGGGGCCTGGCCTTCGGCACGCTCCCGCCGGCCACGGACTTCGCGGCGCTGCTGGAGCGGCTGCCCGTCTGACACCCCGTCCGCGCGGCCCGGGCCGCGCCGCCGTCAGGGCGTGACGATGGCGAGGTGGCTGTGGGTGCACAGCACGGCGGTCACCGGCCGGTCGCCGCGGTGCGCCCTGTACAGGGCCAGGCCCGCGGCCGCGGTCTCCGCCGAGATCAGCGGGTCGATCAGCCACCGTCACACCAGCGGTGGTCCGGCCACGAGCCGGCGTGCTCCGAACGGGTCAGGGCGCTCCGGGCCGGGGGCCCTGTGGACGCGGCCCGAGAGCGCCGGCGCGGACGCACGCGATCGGCCCGTCCGGCGCGCCCGGCCGGGCCGCGCGGATCCGCGGCCCCGCGGCCCGGCATCTCAGTCCTCGGCCTCGTCCTGCTCGCGGCCGGGCAGCAACTGCTCGGTCCAGATCGTCTTGCCGCGCGAGTTCGGCCGCACGCCCCAGTCGAGGGTGAACTGGGCGACGAGGAACAACCCGCGGCCCCCTTCGTCGTCGTCCTGGGCCCGCCGCAGGGTCGGCGCGGCGCTGCCGGAGTCGGTCACCTCGCACGACAGGGTGTTCTCCCGCACGATCAGGCGGAGTTCGATGTCGCCGCCGGAGTAGCGCACGCCGTTGGTGACCAGCTCGCTGACCAGGAGCTGGGTGCTGGGGATCAGCTCGTCCAGCCCCCATTCTGCGAGCTGGCGGGCCGTCACGCGGCGCGCCTCCGCGGCGCTCTCCGCGCGGTTGGGCAGCGGCCAGGCGTGCGTGCGGTCGTCCCCCAGGACCCGGGTGCGGGCCAGGAACAGGATGGCGTCGTCGCGCGGCCCGTCGGGGAAGGTCTCGGTGAGCACGCTGTCGCACGTCTTGTCGAGGTCGTCGCCCGCGACGTCGAGCGCGCGCCGCAGGGCGTCCCCCGGCGCGGGCAGGCTCGCGGTGTGCAGGGCCAGCACGCTGGCGGCGGGCAGCGTCACGCGGGTCACCGGGTACGACGGCTCGCCCTGGCCGCCGAGCGCCGGCCCGGCCGGGGCGTCGATCACCGCCGTCCGCCCGCCGGGGAGGAGCACGGTGGGTGCGGGGTGACCGGCCCGCAGGACCGTGCACTGCGCGGACACCGGGTCGTAGAAGGCGAGGACGCAGCCAACGGTGAGCCCTTCGGGCCGCGGCCCGTCGGCGGTGAGCGTCGAGCGCCCCGTCGTGGAGGTGACGACGAGGTCGTGCACGCGCCGCAGGATCTCCACCGGGTCCAGGTCCACCGCGCAGAGTGCGGCGACCGCGGTGCTGACCTGCCCCATGAGGCTCACCGCGGGCATGCCGTGCCCGGCGACCTCGCCCACCACGCACGCGATGCGCGCCCCGGAGACCGGCACCACGTCGAACCAGGAGCCGCCGGCCGCCACCGGCTGGTAGGCCCAGGCGGTCTCGGCGGCGACGTGGGCGGGCAGCCGGTGCGGGACGAGCGTGTGCTGGACGAGCCGCGCGAGCGCCTTCTCCCGGGCGTAGCGGCGGGCGTTGTCCAGGCACACGGCGGCGAACGCGGCCAGTCCCGCGGCCTGGGCCACGCCCTCGTCCCCGAAGGCCCGGTGCTCGCCGACGCGGTAGAACGAGACCAGGCCGAGCGGGACGCCGCGGACGGTGAGCGGCACGGCGATCATCGAGTGCGCGCCGTGGTCGCCGGTCAGCGCGGAGACCTCGGGTTCGCCGGCCAGCCAGTCGTCGTCGGCGGTGAGGCGCGGCACGAGGCGGGGGCGCAGGTCGGACAGCGCGCGGGCATGCGGGGACCCGAACCGCGGCACCCAGGCGTCGCCCGCGGGGCGCAGGCCGTGCACGCCGACGCCGTCGGCGGTGGCGACGGCGGCCCGGCGGACCGCGGTCCGCGCGTCGACCGGGCCGGGCGCCGGGGCCTCGCCGCGCAGCACCGGGTCGAGCAGTTCCACGACGGCGACGTCGGCGAAGCCGGACACCGCGACGGCGGCCAGCTCCTCCGCGGTGCGGAACAGGTCGAGGGTGGTGCCCACCAGGGTCGCGGCCCGCTCCAGCAGGCGCAGGCGGTCGCCGGGGCCCGTCGGAACGGCCGGGGGCGCGTCGTCGTCCGCCGCGGGGCGGTGCGTGGGGTCGGACATGGCGGACCTCCTGGACACGGGACGGCGCTGCGGTCGCACGGCGGTACGGCGAGCCGCGCGGCGCCTTCGGCATCCCGGCCAGCATAGATGCGATGTTTGCCCACATTTGCCCCCATCGGCGCGTCGGGCCTCTCCGCCAGGCGGCCTAACGGCCGATCCGCAGGGCCCCGCCCGGCCCCGCGACCCGGGCGCCGCCTGCTCTCCGGGCGGTCGACGCCGCCGCCGACACCACGCCCCGGCACCCGGGCACGCACCACACGCGCCCTGGCATGTCGCGCACGCCGCCCCTCCCCGGACCACCCCCGGCCCCCGCCGCCGCCGGCTGCCCCTCGCCCGCACCCAAGCCGCCGCCCGGCCGGGCCCGGCCTCGCTACCCTGCCCGCCATGACCACGCTGGAACAGCTCGCGGCCCGCCTCGACCGGGTCGAGTCGGAACTCGCCCTGCACCGTCTGGCCCACGAGTACTGCGCCGGCGCCGACCACCGCGACCGTGCCCGCTGGGACGCGGTGTGGACGGACGACGCGGTGTGGGAGACCGGCGGGGACCAGGTGTTCCGCGGGATCGACGCCATCCGCGAGGCGGTCGGGCAGCAGTGGCGGACATTCCCGGTGATGCAGCACGCCACCGCCAACCACATCGTGGAGATCCGCGGCGACGCGGCCACCGGCCGGTCCGACGTCGTGGTGCTGGTCCAACTCCCCGATCTGCGCTGGGTGGTGGGCGGCGGCACCTACGAGGACGAGTACCGGCGCCGGGACGGTCGCTGGCGCATCGCCCGCCGCCGCGTGGTGCGGCCCTTCGATCTCGCACCGCTGGGCGGCAGCGACGGCCCGGTCCGCGTCGAGGAACCCGTCCCCGCCGGGGCGCCGGCGCCGCCCGTCAGGCGGCCGGCGCGTCCTCCGGAGGGAGATCCGCGCTGAGGGTCACGTCCCGCCAGGTGTCGAACGCGGTCCTGAGCGTGTCGAGCCGGACGCCGGCGATGTCGTACGCGGCCTTGCCGAGCAGCGGCACTGCGGGGGCTCACCGGCTGTGACCGCGTCGATCACCGCCTCAGCGGAGGCCGCGGTGGCCGCGCAGTCGTCGATAGCGGTGGATGGCTGCCATCGACGGGCCGGACCAGGTGGTGTGGAGTGCGACGGGTTGGACGATCGCGCGACCTCGGCCGCCTGGACTCGGGCCAGCCCTCCACGGAGTGGCGGGAGGCGCCGGAGGGGGCGAGGACCCGGCCGGGCCGGGCGAGAGGGGGCATGGCGACGCCGGGTCGCCCTCGGAGGGGCGGCCCGGCGTCAGAGGGAGGTGCGTCCGCCTACGTCATGGGGTGCATGTGGTGCGGGGGCTTCTTGTGGTCGGGCGGGCAGGGCTTGGGCGGCGGGGGCGGGCAGACGACGCGGATGGTCGCCAGGGCCTCGTTGCTGCGCAGGGAGCCTCCGTCGGCCACCGCCGTGGCGACGTTGGTGACGTGACCCGCCTTGGCGTCGGCCTCGGTGACGGTGTATGTACCGGTGCAGGTCGTCGACGCACCCGGCGTCAGAGTCCCGTCCTCACACGTGATCCCCGAGACCTTGTCATCGACGACGTGCACACCCGTGACCGTCGTGTCACCGGCGTTCGTCACGTGGTACGTGTACTCCACCGAATCACCAGGGCTGTACGTCCGCGACGCGTCGACCTGCTTCGACAACCGCAACTCGGCGTTCGGGACCGGCAGTTCGGTGACGTGGATGGTCGCGTCCGCCTCGTCGCTGCGCAGGGCGCCCTCGTCGCCGACCGCGGTGGCGACGTTCGTCACGCGACCCGCCTGGGCGTCCGCGTGGGTGACCGTGTACGTGCCGCTGCACGTGGTGGACGCGCCCGGTGCCAGGGTGACGTCCTCGCAGCTGATCCCGGAGACCCTGTCGTCGTCGATGTGCAGGCCCGTGACGGTGGTGCCACCGGAGTTGGTCACCCGGTAGGTGTAGTCCACCGTGTCGCCGGGGTGGTACGTCCGCGAGGCGTCGACCTGCTTGGACAGCGTCAGCTCGGCGCCCGGGCTGACCGGCAGGGTGACGTCGTCGGGTGGCGACTCGACCGATGTGCCGCCCGAACGGCCGTGCGCGACGGCGGTGTTGGTCACCGTTCCGGCGTCCGCGTCGGCCTCGGTCACCGTATAGGTGCCGGTGCACGTCGTGGACTCGCCCGGTGCCAGCGTGGTGTCCCGGCACTCGACGCCGGTGACGCGGTCGTCGGTGACCGACACCGCGTCCATGTCGGTGTTGCCGCTGTTGGTCACCACGTACTCGAACGGGACCTTGGCCCCGGGTGTCAGCGGCTCGGGCAGCGGCGGGTGCTCGGCGACCTGCTTGACCAGCGACAGCTGCGGCAGCGCCTCGTCCGGCTCGATCACGACGTTGCGCAGCAGATGCACGTCGGTGAACAGGCCGGTGGACGCGCCGAACCCGAACTTGTAGGTGGCGGGGAGGGGTTCGGGCGCCTGGGT
>WRCZ01000245.1 GCA_009783685.1 Actinomycetes bacterium | reverse complement strand
GGCCGGCTGGACTGGGTGAGCGTGCCGCTGTCGATCGCCGGGATGTTCGGCGTCATCTACGCCATCAAGACCGCCGCGCGCGACGGCGTCGGCGCGCACTCCGCCTGGATCGCGGCCGCGGTCGGCGCCGCGTCCCTGCTGCTGTTCCTGCGCCGCCAGACCCGGATCGCCGACCCGCTGCTGGAGCTGAAGCTCTTCCGCAACCCGGCGTTCTCCGGCGCGATCGGCGCGAACGTCGTCACGATGTTCGCCTCGACCACCCTGTCGCTCGGCTTCTCCCTCTACTTCCAGGTGGTGCGCGGCTGGTCGCCGCTCACCGCGGGTCTGGCCCTGCTGCCCGGACCGCTGTCGGCGGCCTTCGCGGCGCCGCTGTGCGCGGTGCTCATCCCCCGGATCGGGCGGGCCCGCACGGTGGCCAGCGGCCTGGTCCTGATGGCCGTGAGCACCGCGGGGCTGGGCATGTCCGGCACGCACACCGGCTACTGGCAGCTGGTCCCGCTGCTGGTCCTCAACGGCGTCGGGATCATCTTCACCTTCTCCGTCACGTCCGACACGATCCTGGCGAGCGCACCGCGGACCCGCACCGGCGCGGCCGCCGCGATCTCCGAGACGGCGATGGAACTCGGCGGCGCCCTGGGCATCGCGATCCTCGGCTCGGTGCTGAGCGCCTTCTACCGCAGCAACCTGACGCTGCCCGGCGGGCTGAGCGGGGCGCAGGTGGACGCGGCCCGCGAGTCGGTCAGCGGCGGCGTCGAGACCGGCGGCCGGCTGGGCGGGGCGGCCGGGCAGCACGTGGCCGACGCGGCCCGCCACGCGTTCGTGGACAGCCTGCACACCACGACGCTGATCGCCGCCGTGATCATGACCCTCGGCGCGGTGGCCGCGCTGGTCACCCTGCGGAACGTCCCCGCGGTGCTGCCCGAGCAGCACGAGGACGGGCCCGGCGCGGGCCCCGGCTCCGAGGCCCCGGCCGGCGCCGGGCAGGCGTCGCAGAGCCGGCCGCTGCCGACGGTGTGAGGCGGCGGGACGGCACGCGCGGAGGAGGCGGTGGGCACCCAGGTGCCCACCGCCTCACCGTTGCCGCGCAGGAGGAGTCCCGTCACCACCGCCCCGGCAGGGCCGCCGGGAGGGGATGCCGGGACGGGACGCCGGCCGGCGGGCTCAGCGCTCGTCGTCCTCCGGGCGGTCGGCATCGGCCTGCTTGGCCTCCACCTCGGCGTCCAGGTCGGCGTCCGGCGACCCGTCGACCCGGTCCACCTTCGGGCCCGAGCCGTTGACCGAACCGGTCTCCTCCGGGGTGTCGACGACGGTCAGCGTCGTCCCGGGGCCGATCCGGTCGCTGACCTCCGTCGGCTCGGACGGCTCCACCAGCCAGTCCGGGTTGGACTGCTTGCTCCACCACTTCGCGGCCGCGAACACGGCGCCGCCGGCCAGCGTCATCACGAGCATCCCGCGCATCGCCTTGCCGGCCCGCTCGCGGCGGAGCCGGCGGCGCACCAGCTTGTCGATCTCGGCCGGGGTCACCTGGCCGCGCAGCGCCTGCAGGGCGGCGGCGCCGCGCACCACCACCTCGTCCTTAGCCGGGCCGGCCTTCGCGCGGGTCGTGGCGACCGCGGCGGCGGCGCGGGGCGCGGTGTAGTCGGCGGCCGCCTTGGCGCCCTTGCGGGTACGGCGGGCCGCGGTCTCCATCACCTCGGCGGCCTTCGGCGGAATGGCCGCGACCGCCTGGGCACGCGCGTCGTCGACCTTGGCGGCCAGCCGCGCGTCGTACTGCTGCCGGGCGAGCACGCCGGCCTGCTTGCCGAGCACGCCCGCCTGTTTGCCGAGTACGCCGGCCTGTTTGCCGTACAGCACGGCGCTCTCCCGGGCCGTGCTCACGTACGGTGCCGCCACCTCCGCGGCGTGCCGCACGCTGTCCTTCGTCACATCGGCTGCGCGGCGCACGCTGTCGTTGCGGGTCACGGGTACCTCCTCCTCGGTGGCGTACGGTTTTCGCCTTTCCACCCGGTTTGAAATCATGCCCGGCCGCCCCGGGTACGGCATGTGCGGCAGGGCATCCGGGTCAGTCGGCCTGGTTCGCGGGGTCCGCCGGGCTGTCCGGCGGGGGGAAGTCGGCGGAGCGGACCGCGCGCGTGCAAGGATTTGTGCCCACTCACCAGAGATCTATGGAAGGTAGACAGTGGCCGAGCAGCTCTACGCCACCCTGAAGACCACCCACGGGGACATCGTGATCCGGCTGCTGCCGAACCACGCGCCCAAGACGGTGGCGAACTTCGTGGGGCTCGCCGACGGAACGCGCGAGTGGACCGACCCCAGGACCGGCGAGCCGTCGACGGCCAGGCTCTACGACGGCACGGTCTTCCACCGGGTGATCTCCGGCTTCATGATCCAGGGCGGCGACCCGCTGGGGAACGGCACCGGCGGCCCGGGCTACGAGTTCGCCGACGAGTTCCACCCCGACCTCGCCTTCGACCGGCCGTACCTGCTGGCGATGGCCAACGCCGGCCCCGCCACCAACGGCTCGCAGTTCTTCATCACGGTCGCGCCCACCACCTGGCTGACCCGCAAGCACACCATCTTCGGCGAGGTCGCCGACGACGCGAGCCGCAAGGTCGTCGACTCCATCATCGGCACCCCCACCAACCCGCGGACCGACCGTCCGCTGGAGGACGTGGTGATCGAGTCGGTGGTGGTGGAGAAGCGCACCTCCTGATCCGTACGCCCCCACGATCCCGTACCCTTCGGGAACACCGCGCCCCGTCCGCTCGTCCTTGTGGACGGGGCGCGAGAGTGCACAGCGGCCGCACAGGGCGGGCCGCCTCCAGGGGAGTGGACGACATGGACCAGACGGTCTGCTGCTACCGGCACCCGGACCGGGAGACCGGCATCCGGTGCACCCGGTGCGACAAGCCGATCTGCCCGGAGTGCATGGTCAACGCGTCCGTCGGCTTCCAGTGCCGGGACTGCGTCAGCCAGCGCGGCGGCACCCACGTCCAGCCGCGGACGATCGCCGGCGGCAGCGTCTCCGCCGATCCGTTCCTCGTCACCAAGATCCTCATCGGCCTGAACATCCTGGTGTTCGTGCTGGAACTGGCGGTCGGCGAGCGGCTGGTGGGCGACCTCGGGCTCTACGCGAAGTGCGTGGACCTGCAGACCCTGGGCCCGGCCCGCTGCGGCGTCTCGGACGGCGAGTGGTACCGCGTCCTGACCTCCGCGTTCGTCCATGACCGGACGAACCCGATGCACATCATCTTCAACATGCTCTCGCTGTGGTGGATCGGCGCCCCGCTGGAGCAGCGCCTCGGCCGCGCCCGCTACCTGGCCCTGTACTTCGTCTCGGCGCTCGGCGCCAGCGCCGCGGTGCTGGTCATCGCGCCCGGCTCGCTCACCATCGGGGCGTCCGGCGCGATCTTCGGCCTGTTCGGCGCGACCGCCGTCTACATGCGGCGGATGCGTTACGACATGCGCCCGGTGCTGGTGCTGCTCGCGCTGAACATCGTCTTCAGCTTCACCTGGACCAACATCAGCTGGCAGGGCCACCTCGGCGGCCTGCTCACCGGAACCGTGGTGGCGATAGGGATGCTCTACGCGCCGCGGGACCGCAGAGCGCTGGTGCAGTGGGGGACGTGCGCGGCGATGCTGGTGATCTCGCTCGTCGTCTCCGCCGTCGCTGTGGCGCAGGTCACCAGCTGATCCGACGCGAGGCCGTGTCCTTGGCGTTGATCACACGTTATCCACAGCAGGAGGCGCGGCTTCCGCCTGTTGTGCACAGCACGTGGGAACGGCTGTGCGGAGGGTCACCATGACGGGTTTGCCCTGGACAGACCGGGCAAGATCACCTCGGAACGCACGAACGACCGGTGGCCGGTCGTGCGGCCACCGGTCGTACCGGCGTCAACCTCGTAGAGGTTATCCACAGATCTTCCGACCTTTTCCCCACTGTGGATAACCGTGTGGACAAGTGCTGTGCGCGAGCGCGCGCCGGCAGCTACTTCCACTGGGTGGAGACGACGAACCCGCCTGCGATGAAGCCGAAGCCCACCACGATGTTCCAGTTGCCGAAGGCGTCGACCGGCAGGCTGCCCTGGGTCACATAGAACAGCACGATCCAGGCGAGCCCCACGACGAAGAACGCGAGCATCAGGGGTGCGACCCAGCCGCGGCTGCCGAGCTTGATGGCCGTGGCGTTCTTCGACGGCGGCGGGGTGAAGTCCGCCTTCTTGCGGATCCGTGACTTCGGCACGAGGGACTCTCCTGTCGATGCGCTGCGTAACCGCGCGGGCGTGGTGGGTAAGCCGGGCGGATATGGGGCTGGTGGATGCGTTTCCGCTGCCGGGCGTCCGTTAGCGTAGTGCTTCCTCGGGTTGTTAAGGAGACAGGGTATTTGGTGACCGGAACCGGTGGCACCTCCCCCACCCCCTCCTCCCGTCCTGCTCATCGCACCGTAGCGCTGCGAGTGCTCAGTGCGGGAGTCTTCGCGCTGGCCGGACTGATCTTCTGGACGAGTTTCGACACCGCGAAGGGCGTGAACATCCGCAGCGACGACCCGCTGCCCAAGCTCTCCGACAACGTCCGGGCCAGGAGCGAGGAGAACGAGCAGCTGGAGAAGCAGGTCGCCTCGGTGCGGGGTGATGTCGATCACCTCGCCGGCGCGGACAGCGGGCTGACCGCCGCCGAGCGGCAGCGCCTGGCCGGCCTCGACAAGGCCGCCGGCACCGCCCCGCTCACCGGCGCCGCGCTGAACGTCACCCTCAACGACGCCCCGCCCAACGCCGTGCCCCTGGTCCCCGGCGTGCCCGACCCGCAGCCGAACGACCTGGTCATCCACCAGCAGGACCTCCAGGCCGTGGTGAACGCGCTGTGGCAGGGCGGCGCGCAGGGCATCCGCGTCATGGACCAGCGGCTGATCTCCACCAGCGCGGTGCGCTGCGTCGGCAACACCCTGATCCTCCAGGGCCGGGTCTACTCGCCGCCCTACCGCATCACCGCTGTCGGCGACCAGGACAAGCTGCGCAAGGCGCTCGCCGACAGCCCCGCGATCCAGAACTACCTCCAGTACGTCCAGGCGTACGGACTCGGCTGGAAGGTCGGCGCGCAGGGCAGCGTCACCCTCCCGGGGTACTCGGGCTCGGTGGATCTGACCTATGCGAAACCTGTGCCCAAGCCCTGACCACGGGCCATCTGCCCGTTCTCGGCTCATGCCGAAGCTTTGTCCAGCCGGGCCCCCTCTGCGGCCGATCTCCCTTTACTCTGTTCCGGGGAGCAGTCAAGGACGTTGAGTGCAGGGAAGGCACGGAATGTACGGCTGGATCTGGCGGCATCTGCCGGGGAACGCATGGGTGAGGGCGTCCCTCTCACTCGTCCTGGTCCTGGCCGTCGTGTACCTACTCTTCCAGTACATCTTTCCCTGGGCGGAGCCGCTGCTGCCCTTCAACGACGTGACCGTCGACAACGGGATGGCAGCCGTCCGATGAGCGCACGCATCCTGGTCGTCGACAACTACGACAGCTTCGTCTTCAACCTCGTCCAGTACCTCTACCAACTCGGCGCGCAGTGCGAGGTGCTGCGCAACGACGAGGTCCAACTGGCCCACGCGCAGGACGGTTTCGACGGCGTGCTGCTGTCGCCCGGCCCCGGCACCCCCGAAGAGGCGGGTGTCTGCGTCGACATGGTCCGGCACTGCGCGGACACCGGCGTACCGGTCTTCGGCGTCTGCCTCGGCGTGCAGTCGATGGCGGTCGCGTACGGCGGCGTGGTGGACCGGGCGCCGGAGCTGCTGCACGGCAAGACCTCGCTCGTCACGCACGAGGGAACCGGCGTCTTCGCCGGGCTGCCGACCCCGTTCACCGCGACCCGCTACCACTCGCTCGCCGTCGAACGGGCCACCCTCCCGGAGGAGTTGCAGGTCACCGCCTGGACGGAGAACGGGATCATCATGGGCCTGCGGCACCGTGACGCCGCCGTCGAGGGAGTGCAGTTCCATCCCGAGTCGGTGCTCACCGAATGGGGACACCTGATGCTCGCCAACTGGCTTGCGGAGTGCGGCGATCCGGGCGCGGTCGAGCGGTCGCGCGGGCTGGCCCCGGTGGTCGGGGCGAGCGGGCTCAGCGGGAGGGCCGGGGCGTGACCACGCTCCGACCGGAGCGTCCCGCCGACGGCCCGATGTCCTACGAGGACACCGGGCAGTTCAAGGCCGCCGTCGAGCGGCTCGACGACCCCCTCAACGACCCGCTGCCCGGCCGGCCGCCGGCCGCCCCGCAGCACGCCGCTCCCCCTCCCGCTCCTTCCCCCGCCCCGGAGCCCGCGTCGCCCGGCGACGGCGGGCAGCCCGGGGCGGCCCCCACCTCGCCGTGGTTCCGCGCCGGACCCACGCGCCCGCAGCCGGTGGGCGCCGCCACGTTCGTGGAGCCGCAGCCGGCGGCCGGCGCCTACACCGAACCGCTGCCCGTCGCGGATCCTTTCGCCGAACCCCAGCAGGCGCCGGATCCTTTCGCCGAACCTCAGCAGGCGCCGGACCCCTTCGCCGGCCGGCAGCAGGCGGCCGATCCCTTCGCCGCCCTCTACACCGAGCCGCACCCGGCGGCGGCGGATGCCTACGTCGAGCCGCTGCCCACGCGGGACGACCCGTTCGCGGAGCCGCGCCGGCACCCCTCGGGCGGCACCGAGGGAACCGAGGAACCGCAGGCCGAGGACACCGCGGTGCTCGCCGAGGTCGAGTCCGCCGCGTCACCGGCCGCGCCGCCCGCGGACGGTGGCCGTGCGGCCCGCCGCAAAGCCGCACGCCAGGGCGGCGGCGGCCACCGGGCCCGCGCCCGCGGCGGGGCGCCGGCACCGGCCGAGGCGGCGGCACAGCCGTCCGCACCGCTCAGCAGGGTCGAGGCCCGCCGCGCGGCGAAGGCCGCGAAGGACAGCCCCTCGGTGGTCATCAGCCGCATCGTCGGTGAGCTGTTCATCACCGCCGGCGTGGTCATGCTGCTGTTCGTCACCTACCAGCTGTGGTGGACCAACGTCCGCGCGCACCAGCAGGCCAACAGCGCCTCGAACAACCTCGAGCACCAGTGGGCGACCAGCTCCGGGGACCCGAACCGCGCGCCCGGCGTCTTCCAGCCCGGCCAGGGCTTCGCGATCATGTACATTCCGAAGCTGGACGTCAAGGCGCCCGTCGCGCAGGGCGTCTCCAAGACCAAGGTCCTCGACCACGGCATGATCGGGCACTACGACGGCGCCCTGAACACCGCGATGCCCTGGGACAAGACCGGCAACTTCGCGGTCGCCGCGCACCGCAACACCCACGGCGAGCCGTTCCGCTACATCAACCACCTGGTCCCCGGCGACAAGATCGTGGTCGAGACGGCGACGACGTACTACACGTACCAGGTCACCAGCTCGCTGGCCTCCACCCCGCCGTCCAACACCAGCGTGCTCCAGCCCATCCCGACCGGTTCGGGCTTCACCAAGGCCGGCCGCTACATCACGCTGACCACCTGCACGCCGGAGTTCACCAGCACGAACCGGCTGATCGTCTGGGGGAAGCTCGTCGAGGAGCGGCCGCGCAGCAAGGGCAAGCCCGACGCACTGCTCAAGGGCTAGCCGGGGGCGAAGAAACCGACCACGAACGGAAAAGTGTGACCAGCGAAAAGCGGGGCGGGCGGGGACCGATCGCTGCCACGATCAGTGTCCTCGGCGAGATACTCATCACCCTGGGCCTGATCCTGGCCCTGTTCGTCGTCTACTCCCTGTGGTGGACCAACGTCATAGCCGACCGGCACGAGAAGAAGGCCGGCCAGGAGGTCCGCCACGAGTGGGCCCAGCAGCCGCAGGTCCCGGCACGCGGCCTGGACACGAAGGACGGCATCGGCTTCCTCCACGTGCCGGCGATGGGCAAGAACTACGAGGTCCTGGTGAAGAAGGGCACCTCCACGAAGGTGCTCAACGAGGGCGTGGCCGGGTACTACACCAAGCCCGTCGCCGCCGCGATGCCCTGGGACTCCACCGGCAACTTCACGATGGCCGCGCACCGCGACGGCCACGGCGCCAAGTTCCACAACATCAACAAGATCCACGTCGGGGACCCGATCGTCTTCGAGTCCAAGGACACCTGGTACGTCTACAAGGTCTACAAGATCCTCGACCAGACCTCGAAGTACAACGTGCACGTCACCGACCAGGTCCCGAAGGAGTCCGGCAAGAAGAAGCCGGGCCGCTACATCACCCTCACGACCTGCACCCCCGTCTACACCTCGCGCTACCGCTACATCGTCTGGGGCGAGCTGGTCCGCACCCAGAAGGTCGACCCCCAGCGCACCCCGCCTGCCGAGCTGAGCTGATCCGAGCCGGTCGGAGCTGAGCAGAGCTGAGCAGAGCCGGCGCCCGCAGGGCGAACGAAAGGGGCGGCCCGCACGGATCACCGTGCGGGCCGCCCCTTTCGTGTGCGGGCGGTGCGGGGATCAGCCCCCGTTGCCGTTGTTGCCGCCGATCGCCTGGAGCTGGATCTGCTGGCCCTCGTTGAGCGGCGTGTTCGTCGGTGGGTCGGTGTTGTAGATCCGCGCGTTGTCGTCGACCGGGTTTCCGCCAGGGCCGACCGCCGAGACCTGCAGGCTCAGGTTCAGGGCGTCCAGGATCTGCTTGGCTTCACCCACGGTCTTGTTCCGCAGCTCCGGCATCGTCTGCTGCGGCGCCTGCGTCTGCTGCTGGCCGGAGGAGACGGTGAGCACGATCTGGGTGTCCAGCGAGACCGCACCGTTGTTCGGGTCGGGCGACTGCTGCATGACGCTGCCCTTGGCCGTGGTGTCGGACGGCATGTCCTGCGGCGCCCTCGTCACATTGGTGAAGCCCTGCGCCTTGAGCTGGGCCCGC
>WRCZ01000244.1 GCA_009783685.1 Actinomycetes bacterium | reverse complement strand
CTGCTGGAGACCGTCCTGGAGTCCGAGCGCGACCCGGTGGTGCTGGACGCACTGCTGACGGCGGCGGCCGACGGCGCCCGGCAGCGGCACCCGCTGCTCACCCGCGACCTGGTGCACCAGCTCGCCCTGCTGCTGGTGCGGACGCCCGACGGTGCCGCCAGGCTCGACCGCCGGATCGTCGAACTCGCCGCCGGTGCGCCGGAGTTCGCGCGCATGGTCCGGCTGTGGCTGGCCGACGGCCACGTCTGGGACACGCTCATCGGCCCGAGCGCCCACCGCACCTTGGCCTCCGTTCCCTGAGGAACCCCGTTCCCTGACGGACCCCGTTCCCTGACGGACCCCGTTCCCTGCCGCACGCACCGCAGCCGCACCGGTCGCCGCCCCCGCCCGCCCCCTCACCAGGGCGCCAGCCGGCGCCCGCCGCACGGCCCCGGAACCGGCGGCGCTGTGACACCGGACACGGCCGGTGCGGGCCGCCGCTCCCGCGCGCCGCCTGCGGGCCGGATCGGAACCCCCGGGGCGTTCCGTTCGGTGACGTGCCGATGGACACCGCGGCCCCCGGGCATGGCAGGCTTGGCTCTGCAGGGCGAGCGCCCTGGGGTAAGCGGCAGTGAGTGATTCGGCGAGGGAAGCGGAGCGTCAAGGTGCAGCGCTGGCGGGGCTTGGAGGACGTTCCCGGTGACTGGGGTCGCAGCGTCGTCACCATCGGCTCGTACGACGGGGTGCACCGCGGCCACCAGCTGATCATGGGGCGCGCCGTGCAGCGGGCCCGCGAACTCGGGCTGCCCTCGGTCGTCGTGACCTTCGACCCGCACCCCAGCGAGGTCGTGCGGCCCGGCAGCCACCCGCCGCTGCTGTCCGCGCACCACCGGCGGGCCGAGCTGGTCGAGACCCTCGGCGTGGACGCCCTGCTGATCCTGCCGTTCACCGCCGAGTTCTCCCGGCTCTCGCCGAGCGAGTTCGTGCGCAGCGTGATCGTGGAGGGGCTGCACGCCAAGCTCGTCGTCGAGGGCCCGAACTTCCGCTTCGGCCACAAGGCCGCGGGCGACGTGGACTTCCTGTCCGCGCTCGGCCTGAAGTACGACTACGACCTGGAGGTCGTCGACCTCTTCGTGCGCGGTGAGGCGGGCGGCGGCGAGGCGTTCTCCTCGTCCCTGACCCGCCGGCTGGTCGCCGAGGGCGACGTGGAGGGCGCCGCCGAGGTCCTCGGCCGCCCGCACCGCGTCGAGGGCGTCGTGGTCCGAGGCGCCCAGCGCGGACGCGAACTCGGCTATCCCACGGCCAACGTCGAGACCCTGCCGCACACCGCGATCCCCGCCGACGGCGTGTACGCGGGCTGGCTGCACGTCGAGGGCGAGGCGATGCCCGCGGCGATCTCCGTCGGCACCAACCCCACGTTCGACGGCACCGCCCGCACCGTCGAGGCGTACGCCATCGACCGCGTCGGCCTGGACCTGTACGGCCTGCACGTGGCGGTGGACTTCCAGGCCTACCTGCGGGGCATGGAGAAGTTCGACACGATCGACGCGCTGCTCGAGCGGATGGCCGACGACGTCAAGCGCGCGCGGGAACTGCTGGAAGCGGTCGAGCCCACGGTCTGACCCGCGCGTCCGCGGAAGCGAGGCCCGCCGGCCCGCCCTACCCGTCCCGGAGCGCGCGCCCGGCCGGTGCGCCCCGTCCTACCGGCCGATCGCGCCGTCGATCCGCTCGCGCAGCAGGTCCGCGTGGCCGTTGTGCCGGGCGTACTCGGCGATCAGGTCGATCAGCAGGAACCGCAGCGAGATCTCCTTGCCGGTGATCCGGGACCGGAACGTGGTGTCCAGCGACGGCGCCTCGGCGACGATGATCCTGGCCCGGTCGCGCTCCGCCCGCCACACCGCGAAGGCCGCGGACACGTCACCGTCCAGCCGGTCGAAGTCCTGGTTGGGCTCGTCGTCGGAGTAGTGGAGCAACGGGATGTCCTCGCCGGCGAACTGGATGCGGAACCACCAGCGCTCCGCCCCCGCCAGATGCCGCACCAGCCCGTGCAGGGTCAGCCCCGACGGGGGGATGACCCGCCGGGACATCTGGGCGTCCGCCAGGCCCCGGCACTTGAGCTCGAACGTGGCACGGTGCCACTCCAGGAAGGCCGTGAGGATCTCCCGCTCCCCGCCCGTGGTGGGCAGCGCGGGCCGGTCGCCCTCGGCCCACGACGGGGAGGTCTGGATCGTCTGCTCGCTCGGCGCATGCCCCATCTCCGTCATGCATCGAGTCTCGCAGCAGGGACCGACACCGCGGGGGGCGTTTCGCGGGGAGCCGACGCGTGCCGGGCCCGTTCGCCGGCCGCCGCCGGGCGGACCCGCACGGCCTCAGGCCGGGCGGACCAGCCGCGTCTCGTAGGCGAACACCACCGCCTGCACCCGGTCGCGCAGTTCGAGCTTGACCAGGATGCGGCTCAGGTGCGTCTTCACCGTCGCCTCCGCCAGGTGCAGGCCCGCGGCGATCTCGGTGTTCGACAGGCCGCGGCCCACCTCCACCAGCACCTCCCGCTCGCGCGCGGTCAGCCGGGCCAGGCGCTCGTCGGTGCCCGGGCCCTCGGTCGTCGCGGGGGAGGGCAGCTGGTGGGCGAAGTGCTCCAGCAGGCGCCGGGTGATGCGCGGCGCGACCACCGCGTCCCCGCCGGCCACCGCGCGGATCGCGCCCAGCAGCTCCTCGGGCTGGGCGTTCTTCAGCAGGAAGCCCGACGCCCCCGCCTTGAGGCCGGCGAAGGCGTACTCGTCGAGGTCGAACGTCGTCAGGATCAGCACCCGGGACTGCGGGCACGACGCGATGATCCGGTCGGTCGCCTCGATGCCGTCCGTGCCGGGCATCCGCACGTCCATCAGCACCACGTCCGGCCGCAGCGTGCCGGTCAGCCGCACGGCCTCGGCGCCGTCGCCGGCCTCGCCGACCACCCGCATGTCGGACTGCGCGTCGAGCACCATCGTGAACGCCATCCGCAGCAGCGGCTCGTCGTCCACGAGCAGCACCGTGATCGGCCGGCCGTCCGGTCGCACCGGCTCCCCCTCCAGGTTCACATCGCCTCCGGTGTCGTCAGGGTCAGCACGGCCTCCACGCGCCAGCCGCCGCCGGGCTGCGGGCCCGCGGTCAGCCGCCCGCCGTAGGCCGCGGCCCGCTCGCGCATCCCGGGCAGGCCGTGCCCGGACGCCCCGCCCGTGGCGGGCGGCGGCGGGACGGTGCCGTTGCCGTCGTCGGCCACCGACAGGGTGACCGCGGCCGTCGTGCAGGCCACCCGCACTTCGGCGCGGGTCCCGGCCGGCGCGTGCTTGAGCGTGTTCGTCAGGGCTTCCTGGACCAGGCGGTACGCGGTGAGCTGCGCGGCGGCCGGAACGACCGACGGTTCGCCGGTGATCACCAGCCGGGTCGGCAGCCCGGCGGCCCGCACCTGCCCGGCCAGGCCCGCCAACTGCCCGATGCCCGGCTGCGGGTGGCGCAGCGCGTCCGGCTCGTCGTCGCGCAGCACCCCGAGGAAGCGCCGCATGTCCGTGATCGCCTGCCGTCCGGTCACACCCACCTGCTGCATGGCCGCGGACGCCCGCTCGGGCGCGGTCGGCTGGGCGAACACCGCGCCGTCCGCCAGCGCGACCATCACCGACAGGTTGTGCGTCACGAAGTCGTGCATCTCCCGGGCGATCCGGGCCCGTTCACCGGCCACCGCGAGCTGGGCCTGCTGGTCGCGCTCCCGCTCCAGGCGCACCGCGCGGTCCTCCAGGAACGCCATGTGCTCCCGGCGGCCGCGCATGTTCGAGCCGATCACGAGCGCCGCGACCGCCAGCCCCGACAGCGAGACGAACGTCCCGACCCGGTGGTCGGCGGGCGACCACCGCACGGTGGCCAGCAGGATCCCGCCCTCCAGCACCGCGAACGCCCCCAGGGCCCGCGCCCGGTCCCGGTTCGCGGCCACCGTGTACAGCGCGATCAGCAGCGCCAGGTCGGCGGGAAGCCGCTGGTCCGCCAGCCACTGCCCCAGCGCGGCGGCCGCCACGCAGCCGAACGCCACCAGCGGCGCCCGCCGCCGCCACGCCAGCGGCAGCACCAGCCCGGCCTGGGCCGTCAGCAGCGGCACCGGGTTCTCCCGGACGGCAGCATGGGAGAGGGCGCCGAGCAGCACGAACAGGCCGACGGCGAAGCACACGTCCACCGCCCAGGGCGACAGCGCCAGGTGGCGCCGTCCCTGAAGCCAGGACACCCGGGTCCGGGCCGCCGCCAGCGCCGCCCGGACCCGCGCCCCCGCGGTCCCGCGGGGCGCCGGTTCGGCGGGAGCAGCCGACCGGCCGCCGACGACGTCGGCGGCCGCGGCCTGGCTCCCGGGAGCCGGGGAGAGCGTCCCGGGCGGGCGGGGGTTCATCGGCCCGGGCCCCCGGGACGGAGCGGCGCACCGCGCCCGTCACGGCACGGCGCGCCCGGCCCCCGCACGGCGGTCGTCACGCGTCGCGCCGCTTCAGCAGGTAGGCCGCGCCGGCCAGGGCGACGACCGCGTACAGGCAGAACACTGCGAAACCGGTCCACGGCTGCAGGGTATGCGCCTCGTGGTGCAGCGCCAGCAGGGACTGGCCCGCGTTGCTGGGCAGCCACTGGTTGACGTGGTTGCCCCACGACGACGGCAGCGCCTCGCCGAGCACCGGGATGATCAGCAGCAGACCGAAGAGCGCGGCGATGCCGCCCGCGGTGTTGCGGATCAGGGCGCCGATGGCCACGCCCAGCAGGCCCACGACGGTGACGTACAGGCCCGCGCCCAGCACCATCCGCAGCGCGCCCGGGTCGCTCAGCGACATGCCGTGGTGCGACGCCAGCAGCGCCTGGCCGATGAGGAACACCACGACGGCGCTCGCCGTCATCAGCACCCACACCACGGCGGTGAACAGCGCGGCCTTCGCCCACAGCACCGGCAGCCGCTTGGGGACCGCCGACAGCGTCGAGCGGATCATGCCCGTCGCGTACTCGCCGCTGATCATCAGCACCCCGAGGACGCCGATGGCGAGCTGCGCCAGGAAGTAGCCGCGCAGGCTGGTCAGGGCCGGGTCGAAGCGCGCCCGCTCGCCGGGCGCCATGCTCTGCCAGTGGCTCGCGGTGAACTCGGAGAACAGCGTGCCCAGGCCGATCATCGCCACCACGGCGGTGAGCAGCGTGAAGAACGTGGACCGCAGCGTGCGCAGCTTGATCCACTCCGAGTACAGCACCCGGGCCTGCGTGACGTGGCCGCGTGCGGCCGGGGCGGGCGCCTGGGCCAGCGGCTCCGCCGGGATCGTGGTCGTGGTCATGCCGCCTGTCCTTCCTTCTCGCGCACCGGCGTCTGGTACTCCACGGCGTCGCGGGTGAGTTCCATGAAGGCCTCCTCCAACGAGGCCTGCTGCGGGGTGAGTTCGGCCAGCGCTATGCCGGCGTCCGCGGCGATCCGGCCGATCCGGTCGCTGGTCAGGCCGGTCACCTCCAGGACCGTGCTCTCCACCGACGCCACGGAGACGTCGGGTCCGGCCAGCAGCCGGCGCAGTCCCTCGGCCTCGTCGGTGCGCACCCGTACCGACGTGCCCGCCGCGCCGCTCACGAACGTGTCCACGGACGTGTCCGCGATCAGCCGGCCGCGGCCGATGACGATCAGGTGCTCGGCGGTCAGTGCCATCTCCGACATCAGGTGCGAGGAGAGCAGCACCGTACGGCCCTCGGCCGCGAGGTCCTTGAGCAGCGTGCGGATCCACAGGATGCCCTCGGGGTCGAGCCCGTTGACGGGCTCGTCCAGCACCAGCGTGGCGGGGTCGCCGAGCAGGGCGCTGGCGATGCCGAGCCGCTGCCCCATGCCCAGGGAGAACCCGCCGACCCTCTTGCGGGACACATCGCGCAGGCCCACGATGTCGACCACCTCGTCGACCCGGCGGCGGGGGATGCCGGTGGTCGCCGCGAGCGCGAGCAGGTGGTTGTAGGCGGTGCGTCCGGTGTGGATGGCCCGCGCCTCCAGCATCGCGCCCACCTCGTGCAGCGGCGCCCGGTGCTCGGCGTACCGCTTGCCGTTCACCGTGGCAGTGCCGGAGGTGGGGGCGTCCAGGCCCAGGATCATGCGCATCGTGGTGGACTTGCCGGCGCCGTTCGGGCCGAGGAAGCCGGTCACCACGCCGGGGCGGACGGTGAAGGTCAGGTCGGTGACGGCGGCGCGTTCGCCGTAGCGCTTGGTCAGTCCGTGGGCTTCGATCATGGGGTGGTCCTCGGATGCTGCGTCGATGGACGGTGGAGTTCCATCGTCCGTGCCCGCACCCACCCCGCACGACGCTCCACGGGCTGATTCCGCTTCAGGGCACGTGCCACCCCGGTCGGACCCTTCGTACGACCGCCGGTGTACGGCTCACCCGGAAGGGGCAAGGGCCGCCGCACGGATCATCGTCCGTGCGGCGGCCCTCGGTACCGCCTGCCAGGCCCGACGCGCGGCCCCGGCCCGGTCGGCGCCCGCGCGACTGCCCTCGTGGCGCCTCGCTCCTACTGTTGCGGCGGCGGGTAGCCGTACCCCTGCTGCTGCGGGTCCTGCGGTTGCTGCGGCCACCCCTGCTGGGCCTGCGGGGTCTGCGGCTGCGAGGACTGCGGCTGGAACCCTTGCGCGCCGGGGCCCTGCGGGTCCGGCTGCGCGGACCCGTACGGCTGCTGGGCCTGCGGCGGCACGCCGTACTGGCCGGGCGGGACCTGGCCGGGCGGCAGCGCGGGGGCCGCCATCTGGCCCGGCTGCCCCGGATACGGCTGTCCGGGTTGCTGACCGTACGGGCCCGGGGCCGGCTGTCCGGGACCGGGCTGTCCGGGGACCGGCTGACCCGGCGCCGGGTACCCGCCCTGCGGCTGCTGCTGCGGCGCTCCCGGCGCCCCCGGGTACGGCCCCGGGGCGCCCTGGTACTGGCCGGGCATCGGCGGTGCCTGGACCGGCGGCGGGTTGCTGCCGTCCTGCGTCCACAGGCCCTGCGCCTGCTGGGCGCGCACGAAGTCCTCGGCGACCATGGCGGAGAGGTTGAAGTAGGCCTCGCGGGTCTTGGGCCGCATCATGTCGAGGTCGACCTCGGCGCCGGCGGCCAGGTGCTCGTCGAAGGGCACCACCTGCACCCCGCGGCAGCGGGTCTGGAAGTGGGCGACGATGTCCTCGACCTTGATCATCTTCCCGGTCTCGCGGACCCCCGAGATCACGGTGATGCTCCGCGAGACCAGATCCGCGTACCCGTGCGCCGACAGCCAGTCCAACGTGGTGCTCGCGCTGGACGCACCGTCGACCGACGGCGTCGACACGATGATCAACTGGTCCGCCAGATCCAGCACGCCACGCATCGCGCTGTAGAGCAGACCGGTACCGGAGTCCGTGAGGATCACCGGATACTGGCGACCCAGCACGTCGATGGCCCGCCGGTAGTCGTCGTCGTTGAACGTGGTGGATACCGCCGGGTCCACGTCGTTGGCGATGATCTCCAGACCCGAGGGCGCCTGCGACGTGAACCGCCGGATATCCATATAGCTGTTGAGATGCGGGATGGCCTGGACCAGGTCCCGGATCGTCGCCCCCGTCTCCCGGCGCACCCGCCGGCCCAGCGTGCCGGCATCCGGGTTCGCGTCGATCGCCAGGATCTTGTCCTGCCGCTCGCTCGCCAGCGTCGCACCCAGCGCCGTGGTCGTGGTCGTCTTGCCCACACCACCCTTGAGGCTGATCACCGCGATCCGGTAGCAGGACAGCACCGGAGTCCGGATCAACTCCAGCTTCCGCTGCCGCTCCGCCTCCTCCTTCTTACCGCCAAGCTTGAACCGCGACGGCTGCGCATTGGCACCCGGCTTCTTCGGCTTCGGCTGATTGCGCAGGAGGCGGTCCGAGGACAGCTCGACCGCTGCGGTGTAGCCCAGCGGCGCGCCGCCATGGGACGTGGGCTGCCGCTGGTCGGGCGTCACCGTCGGCCAGCCGCCCGCGCGCGGGTCGACCGGCGGGGCGTAGCCCTCGGACGGCGGCGGTGCCTGCTCCGGACCCGGCTGGCCGGGGTGCGCGGGCTGGCCCGGCTGCCCCGGTACGCCCGGCTGACCCGGCTGGCCCGGCTGCGGGAAGCCGTAGCCGCCCTGCGCGGGCAGCGGCGGCAGCGGACCGGGCTCGGCCTGCGGCTGCGCCGGCTGCGGGAACCCGTACCCGCCGCCCTGCGGGCCCGGCGCGACCGGACCGGCGGGGCCGGGCAGTTGGGGGTGCTGGGGAGCCGGCGGCACGGCCTCCGGCGCCGGCTGCGGCGGGAGGCCCGTGGGCGGCACCGGGTTCTGGCCCTGCGGCCCGGGAACGGGGCCGCCCGCGGCGGGGAAGCCCTGCGCGGGTGCGGGCAGCCGGTCACCGCCGGGCTGACCCGGCTGGACCAACTGGCCGGGCTGGGCCGGCTGCGGCGGTTGCGGGAAGCCGTAGCCGCTCTGCGGGGCGGGAGCATCCTGGGGCTCCGGTGCGGCGGGGCGCGGGAAGCCGTAGCCGCCCTGTCCCGACTGGGGTGTGGGGTACGGCGGTTCGGGTGCGGCGGGTGCCGGGGCCGGTGGGTACGGCTGGTTCGGGGCGGCCGGCGGGAAGCCGTATCCGCTCTGCGGGGCCGGGCCGTCCAGCGGTTGGGGCGCCGGCGGCTGCGGGAAGCCGTAACTGCCCTGTCCGGGGCCGGACTGGGGTGCCGGTGCCGGTGCGTGCGGCTGGGCCGGCTGCGGCGGTTGCGGGAAGCCGTATCCGCTCTGTGGGGCGGGGGCGTCCTGGGGCTCCGGTGCGGCGGGGCGCGGGAAGCCGTAGCCGCCCTGTCCCGACTGGGGTGTGGGGTACGGCGGTTCGGGTGCGGCGGGTGCCGGGGCCGGTG
>WRCZ01000243.1 GCA_009783685.1 Actinomycetes bacterium | reverse complement strand
GCAGTGCGTGAACTACGGCTGTGCGGTGAGGTGTTGCGCCCCGTGATGCGAGGTGCGGCGGTGCGGTGACGCGGCCTTGCGTGAACTGTGGGCGCGAGGTGGGGCGTTGTGCCCGAGGTGCGGTGTGCGGTGACGCGGGCGTGCGGGCGGTGCCGTGGTGCGGCGGACCCGGGTGTGCGGGGTCCGCGGGGGAGTGGCGCGGTTGCGGCCGTGCGGTGGGGTGGGTCCCGGCCGCCGCCGGTCAGGGGGCGGCGGTGGCCGGGAGGCGTGGGGGCAGAGCGGTCAGCAGGCGGGTCACGGCGGTGGCCATGGCACGGCGGCCGTCACCGAGCCAGTCGCGGGGAGCCGCGGCGGTGTCGGCGGCGAGGCGGGCGCGGACGGCCGCGGTCATGGCCAGGTCGAGCGCCGGGCCGATCGCCACCTTGGCGATCCCGGCGGCCGCGGCCCGGCCCAGGTCCTCGTCGGCCAGGCCCGCGGAGTCGCGCAGCACCAGCGGCACACCGACGGTGGCCCGCAGCCGGGCGAGCAACTGTCGGTCCGGCCAGACGTCGACGGCCAGTGCGTCCACGCCGGTCGCGGCCACGAAGGCGCGGGCCGCCGCCGGGTCGGTGCGCGGGCCCCGGCCGAACTCGGCCTCCGCCCACAGGCCCTGCTGGTGCGCCCAGCGCACCGCGTCGCGGGTGTGCGCGACATGGTCGGCGTACGGCAGGTGGGCGGCGTCGTACATCACCGAGCTGAAGCCGCAGTGCGCGGCCTGCGCCAGCAGTGCGGTGCGCCGGACCCGGTGCAGGTGCAGCGCCACCGGGACGGCCGCGGCCCGCGCGGCCTCCGCGGCGGCACGCGCCAGCGGCAGCAGGAGCCCGTCGTGGTACTGCACCGCGGACTCGCCGATCTGCAGGACGACCGGCGCGTCCGCCGCCTCGGCGCCCGACACCACGGCCTGGACGTGGTCGAGCGTGACGACGTCGAAGGCCGCGACGGCGCGGCGCTGCCGGGCCGCCGCGCCGAGCAGGGAACCGGTGGCTGCGAGAGGCATGGGTGCTCCGTGGTGAGGTGGCCAGGAGGCTCAGGCGTGATCGTGAGGTCGTGCCGCGCGCCACGTCGTTTCGAGCGCCGCCGTGATCGCACCTGCATCGTAGAACCGCGTTTTGAGCAACTTCAAGCATGCAGCCCAAGATTGTTGCGCGCTTCGGGCATGCGCAGGCCCGCCCTGCGGTCGATCCGGGTCCGGGTCCGGGTCGAGTCCGGGTCCGGTTCGGGGGTGGTGGCGCCGGCGGTCTACTCCAGGACGCCCTGGACGCCCTGCACCACCCGCCACATCGGGGTGCCGCGGCGGGCGACCATCACCACCACGTCGTCGTCGGGCGCGTCGCCGCCCTCCGGCTCCCGGTCCTCGCGGTCCGACCAGGTCGCCGTCACGTACTGGAGGGCGCGGTCGACCTCGGCGTCGGGGTCGATCGTGGCGCCGGAGCGCAGCCAGGTGCGCAGTGCGTGGTTGTGCGCGGCGACCACCGCCGCCGCGATCACGTCGGCCCGCAGCCTGCCGTCCGGGCGGGCGGCGAACCGGGCCCGCAGGTAGTTGGCGAGCGTGCGCTCGTAGCGGCGGACCACGGACAGCTCGTGCGAGCGCAGCGCCGGGACCTGCCGGGTGAGCTCGTAGCGGCGGACGGAGAACTCCGGGTCGCCGGTGTACATGCGCAGCACCAGCCGGGCCGCGTCGCCGACCCGGTCCACCGGGTCGGCGGCGTCCCCCTCCGGGTCGGCCAGGAACTCGGTCATCTCCCGCAGGCAGCCCTCGTGGTCGGGGAAGACCACCGACTCCTTGGAGGGGAAGTAGCGGAAGAACGACCGCCGCCCCACGCCCGCCAGCGCCACGATGTCGTCGACCGTGGTCTGCTCGAAGCCGTGCTCGGTGAAGAGCTGGAGCGCGGCGGCGACGAGCGTGTCGCGCATCGGGGGCTTGGGTGCCGACGTCATGCCTGGACCGTAGCACCAGGAAGGCCACCGCGAACCTCGAAAGCGGCACTGAGTGTGCAAGTGACTAGGAACTGAGTACCCTGTCCGTGACCGTGGATGCGCCACGCCGAAACGAGGAGCCCGTGATGTCCGATTCGTTCGACCTCTTCCGTGTCTCGGAGGAGCAGGAGATGCTCCGCGACTCGGTGCGCGCGCTGGCCGAGTCGAAGATCGCGCCGTTCGCGGCCGAGGTGGACGAGCAGGGGCGGTTCCCGCAGGAGGCGCGTGACGCGCTGGAGGCGGCCGACCTGCACGCGGTGCACATCCCCGAGCAGTACGGCGGCGCCGGCGCCGACGCGCTGTCCACGGTCATCGTGATCGAGGAGGTGGCCCGCGTCTGCGCGTCCTCCTCGCTGATCCCCGCGGTGAACAAGCTGGGCTCGCTGCCGGTGCAGCTGTCCGGCTCCGAGGAGCTCAAGTCGCGCTACCTGGGCGCGCTGGCCCGCCGGGAGGGCATGTTCTCGTACTGCCTGTCCGAGCCCGAGGCCGGCTCCGACGCCGCGGGGATGAAGACCCGCGCGGTGCGCGACGGCGACGACTGGGTGCTCAACGGCGTGAAGCGCTGGATCACCAACGCGGGCGTCTCGGAGTTCTACACGGTCATGGCCGTGACCGACCCCGACAAGCGCTCCAAGGGGATCTCGGCGTTCGTGGTCGAGAAGGACGACCCGGGCGTGTCCTTCGGGGCGCCCGAGCGCAAGCTCGGGATCAAGGGCTCGCCGACCCGCGAGGTCTACTTCGACCAGGTGCGCATCCCCGCCGACCGGATGATCGGCGAGGAGGGGACGGGCTTCGCCACCGCGATGCGCACGCTCGACCACACCCGGGTGACCATCGCCGCCCAGGCGCTCGGCATCGCCCAGGGCGCGCTGGACTACGCCAAGGGCTACGTCGCCGAGCGCAAGCAGTTCGGCAAGGCCATCGCGGAGTTCCAGGGCGTCCAGTTCATGCTCGCCGACATGGCCATGAAGCTGGAGGCCGCCCGGCAGCTCACCTACGCCGCGGCCGCGAAGTCCGAGCGCGGCGACCGCGACCTGACCTTCTTCGGCGCGGCGGCCAAGTGCTACGCCTCCGACGCCGCCATGGAGATCACCACGGACGCGGTGCAGCTCCTCGGCGGCTACGGCTACACCCGCGACTACCCGGTCGAGCGGATGATGCGCGACGCGAAGATCACCCAGATCTACGAGGGCACCAACCAGGTCCAGCGCATCGTGATGGCGCGCAACCTGCCCTGATCGCGCTCCCGCCGCGCGCCCCGGTCCACGCCCGAGCGCGCGCTCGCACCCCGCCCGGCCTCCGGGCCGGACCCGGTTCGAACCGCACGGCACTCAGTACCCCGGGTGTTCCCGGGGTACAGGCAGCGGATCCGCAGGTCAAGGGCGTCGCCACCCTTCCGGTGCCATGGCACCGGAAGGGTCCTCAGTTCCCTGCCCCGCCGGCGCTCTGGGGGATCTCCCCGGCCGGCGGAACCTCCACTCCGCTCTCCCGGGCCAGGCGCAGGGCGCTCTCCAGCTCGTCCAGCGCCTGCCGCAGCACCGGGGAGTCCGGCGCCTCGGCCGCCTCCTCCAGCGCCGCGCGGGCGGCCATGACCCGGCCGATCACCTGCTCGGCGTGCTTGTCCACCACGCCCTTCTCACCTCGTCGTGCTGTGGGCGGTGCCGTATTGATGTCAGCCTGCCACCGTATGAACCGACCTTCAATTCACCGGGGCCGCGACACCCCAGGTCACCCGGGGCAGGACCGGCGGCGCAGGACGCCCGGCGGCCCGGCTCGCTCCGGCGGCCGGGCCGGCGCGGCAGGGCGCGGACGCACGCCTGCGCGCCCCCTCAGTGCCGCCTCAGCGCCGCCCCGGACTTGCCTTCGAGAGGACTCCAGCTCCTAGCCTCGGTCCCATGACCACACCTCAGAAGTCCATCGGATCGGGATTCGGCGCGCAGAGCACCGCGGACGAGGTCCTCGCCGGGATCGACCTGACCGGTTCGCTCGCCGTCGTCACCGGCGGCTACTCCGGGCTCGGCCTGGAGACCACGCGGGCGCTGGCGCGGGCCGGCGCGCAGGTCGTGGTGCCCGCCCGGCGGCCGGAGACCGCGCGGGAGGCCGTCGCGGGCATCGACGGGGTCGAGGTGGACCAGCTCGACCTCGCGGACCTGGACAGCGTCAGGGCCTTCGCCGACCGGTTCCTCGCCTCCGGCCGTGACATCCGCTTCATGATCGACAACGCGGGCGTCATGGCGTGCCCCGAGACGCGTGTCGGCCCGGGGTGGGAGCGCCAGTTCGCGACCAACCACCTCGGGCACTTCGCGCTGGTCAACCGCCTGTGGCCGGCGATCGAGCGCGGCGCGGGGCGGGTCGTGTCGGTGTCCTCCGGCGGCCACCAGCGGTCCGGCGTCCGCTGGGACGACCCGCAGTTCGCCAAGGGCGGCTACGACAAGTGGATCGCCTACGGGCAGTCGAAGACCGCCAACGTGCTGTTCGCGGTGCAGCTCGACGCGCTCGCCCGGGACCGCGGCGTGCGGGCGTTCGCACTCCACCCCGGCGGCATCCTCACCCCGCTGCAGCGGCACCTGGAGAAGTCCGAGATGGTCGAGCGGGGCTGGATCGACGAGGACGGCACCCCGCTGAACCCGGCCGGCTTCAAGACGCCCGAACAGGGCGCCGCCACCCAGGTCTGGGCGGCCACCTCCCCGCAGCTCGACGGCATGGGTGGGGTCTACCTGGAGGACTGCGACGTCGCCGGTCCGGCTGCGGCCGAGGGCGCCCGCGGCGGCGTCAAGGACTACGCGATCGACCCCGGGCAGGCCGCCCGCCTGTGGGCCCTGTCCGCCGAGCTGACCGGCGTCGACGCCTTCGCCGCATAGCGGCCGGCAGGCGGTCGCCCCCGGCCGCGGAGGGCCGGGGGCGACCGTGGTGCGGCGGTGGTGTCAGCCCGTGGTGGGGCGGTAGCTGTAGACGGTGGTGGTGACCGCGCAGACGCTGGGCGAGACGATCTCCACGCGCAGGACGCGCGCGGCCGGGTCGTAGTCGATGCCCTCGGTCTCGAACGTGCCCGAGCAGATGCTGTCCTGCGGCAGCTGGAAGAGCGTGCTGACGTGCCCGGTCACCGGCGTGCCGTCGAGCGCGTGCGGCAGGTCGACCTGCAGCACGTCCTTCGCCGCGTCGTCCGACGCGCACACCAGGCGCGTCGCGGAGACGAAGTCGCAGCCCTGGACGTCCTGCACGGGCTGGTCCAGGGAGATCTGGCCCGCCTGGGCGAGGGTGCCGCCCCCGGCCGGGGTGGCGGGGTTGGTGAGCGGCGCGGGGAAGACCTGGAGCCGGTTCATCGTGCCCCACTCGCCGGCCACCAGCCACTGCGCGTCGGGCGAGACCGCCGCGAAGGAGTTGTTGAGCGCCTCGCCGGCGTCCAGCGGGTGCGTGTAGTCGTACGCCTGCCCGGACGGCGTCGTGACCTCGAACATCTTGGCGGTGGCGCCGTCGCCGCCCTGGTAGGCGTCGAAGGTGTAGCCGCCGGCGATGTCGGGGTCGCCGATGTGGTTCCAGCCCTTGATCCGCAGGCCGAGCGGGATCGAGCCGAGGCCGCGGGTGAGCAGCGAGCCGTCCGCACGGGTGGCGAGGCCCTCGCCGCCGGTGAGCGAGTTGACCAGCGAGGAGCCCGATTTCTGCCATCCACCGGGTGAGTCGGCCCGTGCGGATCCTGGTCCGGCGGCGGTGACGGCGGCGGCCGCGAGAAGCAGGACGGCGGTGCGGCGGCCCAGTGCGGTTGCGCTCAAGGAAACCCCCAGGGGTGGTCGGGGCCGCCCGGCACCGCGGCCCGAAGCACCCAGCACCCTAGCCGGGACGTCCCAGCCGCCACTACCGCCCCAACCAGAACTCCTCCTGAACGCACGGCATTTGACGATCACTCACCGTCCGGACGCAGCCCGCCGGTGCAGCCCGCCCCGCGGGCCGGCGCCCCCCCGTGGCGCGCCGACCCGCCGGGACAGCTCCCCCCTAGGACCCCTTCGGGCCGTAGAGCGCGGCGATGTCCTGGGAGGAGGCCCACCCGCTGTAGGTGGGGGACTGCGGCCAGCCGTCGGGGGAGTCCTGCCACTCCTCCTGCCGTCCGTAGGGCAGCAGGTCGATGAGCGGGAAGGAGTGGCTGAGCTGCTCGGTGCCGCGGCCGTCGGTGTGCCAGGTGCGGTAGACGGTGTCCCCGTCGCGCAGGAAGACGTTCACGGCGAAGCCGCCGCCGGGCGGCGCGCCGACATCGGAGCCGAAGGTGCTGTTCGCCGTCGAGTACCAGGTCATCGTGTTGCCGACCCGCTTCTTGTACGCCAGGGCCTCGTCGATCGGGCCCTGGGTGACGATCACGAACCGCGCGTCGTAGGCGTCCAGGAACTCCAGCCGGGTGAACTGCGAGGTGTAGCCCGTGCAGCCCGGGCACTGCCACTCCTTGCCCTCGAACCACATGTGGTTGTAGACGATCAGCTGCGTCTTCCCCTCGAAGATGTCGGCGAGCCGCACCGGCCCCGCCTCGCCTTCGAGGGTGTAGTCGGGCATCTCCACCATCGGCAGCCGTCGGCGCTCGGCAGCGATGGCGTCGAGTTCACGCGTCGCGGCCTTCTCCCGCGCGCGCAGCCGGTCGAGTTGCCGCTGCCAGGTGTCCGTGTCGGCGACGGGCGGTAGGGCGCTGGTGCTCATGGTCCCTCACTGAACAGGTCGAGTGCTTGCACTGTGAGCGGTAGACCGGTCCGGGACGCCGAACTCATCGGTGCCGCCGCGACGTGTTCGCGGGCCCCCGCCTCGCACGGCCGGCCGGCGTCCCCGCGGCGCGGGGACGCTCCCCGCGCGGCCGTCGGCGACGGTGCGCCACCGCCCGCCGGGAGAACGGCTCTTGACAGCGGCACCGGCGGGGGACGAGCCTATGGCAACGTTGTCAGAGTGCAGTGCCGTGCCTCTTCGGGAATGGACCGCCGTACATGTCGCACCCCTCGCCCCGCCCCTCCCGCCGGGCTGTCGTCACCGCAGGATCCGGCCTGCTCGCCGGGCTCGGCCTCGGCTTCGGCGCGGCGCCGGCAGAGGCGGCCGCGGCCTCACCCGCCGCGCGGCCCGCAGGACGCGCGGAGCTCGCCGCGTACCGCCCGGTCGCCGTGTCGTCCACGGACTACGCCCCGACGCCGGGGGAGTTCGCGGTGGACACCCTCACCTCGACCGGGGTGAAGGGCAGCGGGTGGCGGGCCGGCGCGGGCGACCCGCAGTGGATCTCGGTGGACCTGCAGGGGCCGTGCGCGGTGGACGCGGTGCGGCTGACGTTCGAGGCCACCGCGAACGACCCGGTGTTCGTGCCCTCCTCGGGCGGCAACCCGCGGGACAGCACCACCGGGCAGGAGATCCTGTCCAGCTGCGCGGTGGACTTCACCGTCGAGACATCGCTGGACCACACCTCCTGGACCACGATCCACCGCACCACCTCCGGCACCGGCGGCGTCGTGGACATCGCCCTGGACACGCCGGTCCCCGCCCGCTGGGTGCGGCTGACCGTGCGCAAGCGGTCCAACGCCAACCCCCTGGGCCTGAACGGCTTCGAGGTGTACGGCACGCCGTCCGGCCGGCGCCCCGACGCGACCGGCTGGACCGACTGGGGCACCCACGACCACCGGGCTCAGGCGCTGACCGTCGCCGCCGACGGGACGGTGCCGCTGGAGTCGGGCTGGACCCTGACCCTGGACGACCGCGCCGGAGGGGACGGCGCGGCCCTGTCCTCCGCGGGCGTGGACACCAGCAGATGGCTGCCCGCCACGGTCCCCGGCACCGTGCTGGCCACGCTGGTCGACCAGGGCCACCTGCCCGACCCGGTGGCGGGCCTGAACAACCTGCACGTCCCCGAGGCGCTGTCCCGCCACGCGTGGTGGTACCGGCGGGCGTTCGCCCTCCCGCGCGGCCTGGACACCGGCGCGGGCCGCCATGTGTGGCTGGAGCTGGACGGCGTCAACCACCAGGCGGACGTGTGGCTCAACGGCCGGCACGCCGGCGCCGTGGCCCACCCGTTCGCCCGCGCGGCCCTCGACGTGACCGGGCTGCTGGCCGCCGGCGAGCAGGTGCTGGCCGTGCAGATCACGCCCATGCCGGTCCCCGGCAGCCCCGGCGACAAGGGGCCGGAGGGCCTGGCGTTCGTCGACGCAGGCGCGAACACCATGAACCGCAACTCGCCCACGTACCTGGCCTCTTCCGGCTGGGACTGGATGCCGGCGGTGCGCGACCGGGCGGCCGGCATCTGGAACCACGCGCGGCTGCGCTCCACCGGTCACGCCGTCATCGGCGACCCGCGGGTCGACACCGTGCTGCCCGCGCTGCCCGACACCACCACCGCGGAACTCACCGTGGTGGTCCCGGTGCGCAACGCCGACACCGCCGACCACGACATCACCGTCACCGCCGCGTTCGACGACGTGCGGGTCTCCCGGACCGTCACCGTCGCGGCCGGCGCGACCGCCGACGTCACCTTCGCCCCGGACGCCTTCGCCGCGCTGCGCGTCCGCAACCCCCGCCTGTGGTGGCCCAACGGCTACGGCAGCCCCGAGCTGCACGACCTGGCGCTCACCGCCTCGGTCGGCGGCCGGCAGAGCGACCGGCGCACCACCCGGTTCGGCATCCGGCAGTTCGGCTACGAGTACGACACGCCGCTGCCGTTCGTCGCCGGCACCGACGCGTACACGCAGACCGTCACCCTGGGCGCGCAGCAGGCCCGGCACGTCAGGATCCGCTGCCTGACCCGGGCCACCGGCTGGGGCTCCTCGCTGTGGACCCTGTCCGTGGTGGACAGCGCGGCCCCCGGCACCGACCTGGCGCTGCACCGGCCGGCCACCGCGTCCTCGGTGGACGAGTCCGACCACCAGCCCGGCAACG
>WRCZ01000242.1 GCA_009783685.1 Actinomycetes bacterium | reverse complement strand
GGTTCGCCACGGCCGTTCGATAGGAGGCTCGACGTCCCGGTTCGCTGTCGTAGTGGGGGCAGACCGATCCGGCCAGCAGGCCCAGTCCGTCAGGGAGGTGGGTCAGCGGGCCGTAGGAGTCGGTGTGCGAGCCCTCGGCCCAGCAGTTGGCGCCGGCGCTGATGCCGCACAGCAGGGTCCCGCGGTCGAAAGCCTCGCGCAGCAGCCGGTCCACGCCGTGCGCACGCCAGATTGCCAGCAGATTCACGGTGTTGCCCCCGCCCACGTAGATGACGTCCTGCGAGAGCAGGAACGTACGCAGGGCGCCGTCATCGAGCTCGCGCCGAAACAGATTCAGGACGCCGGGTTCGCAGGTACGCGGGCGGAATGCCGCGTGGAATCGCTCGACATAGGCGGGGGCGTCGCCGCTGGCTGTCGGAACGAAGCACACCTTGGGCCGGCGAGCACGCACGTGACCGAGCACCCAGTCGTCCAGCAGACCGTCGTCGTCGGTGGAGAATCCGCCTCCGAGAAGGGCCACGCGCCGTTCCGGACCATCAACCACGAGGGGCCCTCCTCATTTCGGGCATCGAGCAGCGTCCACGGGCTGAGTCTCTTCGATTCCCCGGGTGAGCTGCCAGGGACTTTCTTCCGGAATGACCGAGGAGGCGCCTGCGGCGGAGTGCCCCCGTGCCTGCGGCTGAACGAGAACGTGTGACAGGGAGCGGGGGCGCGGGCAGAATGGGGCGCCGGAAATCGAGATGGGTGTGGGAGGGGATCGATGGGGAACGCCGAGGCCGGGGCCGAGGTCGCCACGCTGCTTGCCTGTCTGGGCTCGCAGCGGCGGCACGTGCTGGAGGCCCTGGAGGGTCTGGACGAGGAGGCGCTGCGCCGGGCGGTGCTGCCGTCGGGCTGGAACTGCCTGGGGCTGGTCCGGCATCTCGCCCTGGACGTCGAGCAGTTCTGGTTCCGCGGCGCGCTCGCCGGCGAGCCGGAGGTGATCGAGTGGGCGCTCACGGAGCACGAGGAGCCGTGGGACGTCGGGCCCGGCGTTCCGGCCGCGGACGTCCTGGCGCTCTACCGTCGGCAGATCGAGCTCGCCGATACCGTGATCACGGCCTGCGCTCCGGACGCCGCGCCCACCTGGTGGCCGACCGAGATCTTCGGTGACTGGCGCCTGGACACGGCGCGCGAGGTGGTCCTGCACGTCATCACCGAGACCGCCTGCCACGCCGGCCACCTGGACGCGGCCCGCGAACTCATCGACGGTCACCAGCGGCTGGTGCTCACCTGACGGTCCCGGCCGGCGATCACGGCGCCGGCGTCGCCGTCGGCCTCACGGGCGCGGCACGTTGCGGAGGTTGGCCCGCGCCAGCTGGACCATCTTGCCCACGCCGCCGTCCAGCACGGTGCGGCCCATGGACAGGGCGAAGCCGCCGATCTGCTCGCCGGTGATCTTCGGCGGGATCGACAGGGCGTGCGGGTCGGTCACCACGTCGACCAGGGCCGGGCCCTTGTGCTTGAACGCGTCCTTGAGCGCGCCGGACAGCTCCTTGGGCTTCTCCACCCGCACGCCGAAGGCGCCCGCGGCCCGGGCGAGCGCTGCGAAGTCCGGGTTGTGGTTGGTGGTGCCGTAGGCCGGCAGCCCTTCGACCATCATCTCCAACTCGACCATGCCGAGGCTGGAGTTGTTGAACAGCACGACCTTGACCGGCAGGTCGTACTGCACCAGGGTCAGGAAGTCGCCCATGAGCATGCTGAATCCGCCGTCGCCGGACATCGACACCACCTGGCGGCGGCGGTCGATCAGCTGGGCGCCGATGGCCTGGGGCAGGGCGTTGGCCATCGAGCCGTGCGAGAAGGAGCCGATGACCCGCCGCTTGCCGTTGGGCGTGAGGTAGCGGGCCGCCCACACGTTGCACATCCCGGTGTCCACGGTGAACACCGCGTCGTCGGCCGCCACGTCGTCCAGCACGGCCGCCACGTACTCGGGGTGGATCGGCACGTGCTTGTCGACCTTGCGGGTGTAGGCCCGGACGACGCCGTCCAGCGCCTCGCTGTGCTTCTTCAGCATCCGGTCCAGGAACCGCCGGTCGTCCTTGGGCCGCACCTTCGGGGTCACCGAGCGCAGCGTCTCGCCGACGTCGCCCCACACGGCCAGGTCCAGGCGGGAGCGGCGGCCGAGCCGCTCGGGGCGCACGTCCACCTGGACGATCCGCACGTCCTCGGGCAGGAAGCGGTTGTACGGGAAGTCGGTGCCGAGCAGGATCAGCAGGTCGCACTCGTGCATCGCCTCGTAGGCGGCGCCGTAGCCGAGCAGGCCGCTCATGCCGACGTCGTACGGGTTGTCGTACTGGATCCACTCCTTGCCGCGCAGGGCGTGCCCGACCGGCGCCTTGACCCGCTCGGCGAACGCCATCACCTCGTCGTGGGCCCCGGCGGTGCCGCTGCCGCAGAACAGGGTGACCCGCCGGGCGGCGTCGACCATGTCGGCCAGGTCGTCGATCTCGGCGTCGCCGGGCCGCACCTGGGGGCGGCGGGAGACCATGGCGTGCTCGGCCTCGCTGCGCGGGGCGGTCTGCGCGGCGATGTCGCCGGGCAGGGCGACGACGGACACCCCGCCCTGGCCCACCGCGTGCTGGATCGCGATCCGCAGCACGCGGGGCATCTGGCCGGCGTTGGAGACCAGCTCGCTGTAGTGACTGCACTCGCGGAACAGCTGGTCGGGGTGGGTCTCCTGGAAGTAGCCGGTGCCGATCTCGCTGCTGGGGATGTGCGAGGCGAGCGCGAGGACCGGGGCCATGGAGCGATGCGCGTCGTACAGGCCGTTGATCAGGTGCAGGTTGCCCGGGCCGCACGAGCCCGCGCAGGCCGCGAGCCGGCCGGTCAGCTGGGCCTCCGCGCCGGCGGCGAACGCCGCGGTCTCCTCGTGCCGGACGTGCACCCATTCGAGGGACGGGTTGCGGCGCACCGCGTCCACGACGGGGTTGAGGCTGTCGCCGACCACGCCGTACAGGCGCTGCACGCCGGCCCGGACGAGCACGTCGACGAACTGTTCGGCCACGGTCTGTTTCGCCATGCACACCATCACGCCATGCGGCCGCGCATCCCGCATCCCGGGTCCCGCCCGCACAGCGGCACGGGAGACGGCGCGGGGACGGCGGCGGCCGCCGCCCGCGAGGGAGGCCGGGCCGCGGATCCGGCCGGTCCTCCCCCGCGGAGCGGGCGGGCTCAGCGCAGGACGGCCTGGAAGCTGCGGCCGTACGCCTGCCGGGTGGTCACGTCGATCCGGGTGCCGCCGGCCACCCGGCGCACCGCGACGCCCTCGTCCGCGGACACCGCCTGGAGGGCGCGGCCGTGGACGAGCACCGAGACCGCGTCGCGGCCGGTGGTCGGGTCGGCGACGGCGAGCGAGGTGGTGCCGTCGCGTTCCTCGCGCAGGATCACCGACGCGGGGCCGTCCAGGGTCAGCCGCTCGGCGTGGTGGGTGCCGTCGGTGAACGCGTTGGCGGCCAGCAGGCCCAGCCGGGTGTGCCGCACGGCCTGCAGGCGGGTGGTGTTGGCGAGCACGGACAGCGGCCCGCGGGCGTAGCCGGCGAGCGCGTCCTCGGTGGCGTGCGGGACCAGCGCGTAGGCCAGGCTGGTGTGCGCCGCTCCGGCCGGCTGCTCGACGGCCACGGAGAACACCTGCTTGGCGGCGGCCGTGTCGGGGTTGGAGGTGCGGACCACCTGGCGGCTGCGGCTGACCTGCCGCAGCGCGACCGTCGGGTCGGGTCCGTCGAGGAAGGCGTAGCCGACGGCCGTGCCCTGGGCGGCGTCGGCGTAGCGCAGCCAGGCCAGCGGGCCCGTCCCGGTGCCGGACCAGGGGGCGCCGCCGCGCAGCCGCCCGGTCAGGGTGACGGGGGCGGAGGGTCCGGCGATGCGGGTGTCGAGGGTGGTGGTGACCGCGCGCCCCGCGCCGTCGCCGACGCCGGCGGCGAGCACCACGATCTCGTCGTCGAGCATGAACCAGGACTTGGTGGCGTCGGCGTTGCGGTAGACGACGAAGTCGTCGGGGAGCAGCCCGGCCTGCTTGGCCGCGTAGGCGGCGTCGTCGGACTGGACCCAGCCGGCGCTGCCGTAGGCGCCGAGCCGGGCCCCGCCGGAGTGGGCGTTGGTGGAGAGCGGGAAGTACACGTAGGTGTTCTGGGACACCGACGACGAGGTGAAGCCGAGGTCCGGGTTGTCGTACCAGGCGGTGCCGTACAGCTCGGGAACGGTCCTGCGCTCCTCCACGGGTGCGGTGACGCCGCCGAGGGCGTACGGCGAGACGGTGGTGAAGTAGTCGATGCCGAACGCCTGCGTCTGGTCCTGGCCGGCCAGGTACAGGTAGTGGGCGCCGGCGCCCTGGAACCAGGGCATGAGGTTCTCGCCGCTCATGTACTCGTAGCCGCTGATGCGGGTGGAGCTGCGGGAGAGCGCGAACGCGTAGCCGGGGCGCCGGTGGATGCTGCGGTCCATGGCGGCGAACGCGGTGTGCTGGGCGGCCGCGTTGAGGTCCCGGGCGGTGACCGCGGTGTCGGCGAGCAGGTCGGCGTAGCGGACCACGGTCACCGGGGAGGTGAACCTGGCCGGGTCGGGGGCGCTGCGGGAGGTCTGCCGGACGTACTTGGCGTATCCGCCGAGCGCCGCCGCGTCGTCGCCCGTCGTGTACCCGGTGAGGTCGACGACGGCCTCGACGATCGTGGCCACGTCGGCGTACCCGGTGCCGGTCCTGGACACCGCGCGGCCCTTGACGGTCTCCATCATCCAGCCCTCGAAGATGAGCGGGGCGAACGCGCCGGACACCCATCCCTGCACCACGCCGACCAGTTCGCCGCCCGTCATGTAGCCGGTGCCGTCGAGCATCTTGATCGTCTGCACGATGCGGGTGAGCAGGCCGCTGCCGTACGAGCCGGTGTAGGCGACGGAGGCGTGCTGGATGAACGAGCCGTCGGCGTAGAAGCCGTCGGTCACGTCGTGCTGCAGGTGGTAGGGGTCGATGGCGGCGTACACGGTCAACTGGTCGGCGAGGGCCTTGGCGATGCGGGCGTCGTCGCCGAGGACGGCGCCCTGGAGGATCCGGTTGGTGGTGATGTCCGCGAGGTTGGCGCCGGTGTGGAAGCGGGAGTCCAGGTCGACGTCGCCGTTCTTGCCGTTGCGCAGATAGCCGTCCATGGCGGCCACATAGGTGGCGGACAGGCCGGGGCGGTTCGCGGTGAGGAAGTCGTCGAGCAGGACGAGGGTCTTGGCGGCGTAGGTGGGGATGCCGATCTCCCAGTTGAACCAGTTGCCGTAGTAGCCCTGTGCCTGGTCGCCGTAGAAGTGGTCGTAGAGCCAGGTGAGGCCGTCGGCGACGCGGGTCTGCACGTCGGTGCTGCCGGACAGGTCGGACGGCGCGCCGGGGGTGCGGGTCGCCAGGGCGATCTCGTACAGGTACTGGAAGGAGGTCGTGAGGTTCGGGTCGCTGGTGCCCAGGGTCACACCGTGGAACAGCTCCGACGGTCCGGACGCGGCGTCCATCGCCGCCAGGTGGCTGCGGGCGGTCGAGGCGATGGACGCGGTCTTGGCGGCCGTCTCGGGCCGGGCGTTGGACTGCGCGGTGCCGGCGAAGATCGCCACGGTGTTGGCGAGCAGGGCCGCCCGGTCGGCGGCCGCGTCCGCGGGGCGGACGCCGGCCGGTTCCGCGGCACGGGCGTGCAGGGCCGGGACGAGCGCGAGGAGCGCGGCGGACGGGACGGTCGACAGCAGGGCGCGACGCGATATGGGCACGGCGGATGCTCCGATCACCAGGGATGGAAAGCGCTTGCCGCATTGAAGCAACCGCGCTCCTCCGTGTCACTAGAGGCGACCGCGACCGTCTGTGACCTGGGAGAGCCTTTACATGGGGAGTGCAACCGCCGGGAGGGGACACGAGTCCCCTTAGGGTGGAGCCAGCTGAAGCAGTGACACGAGTGGAGAGCGGACATGGGTCGGGGCAAGACAGGCATAGCCATCGCACTGGTGACGGGTGCGGTTCTGGCCGCCACCAGTGCGTGCAACGGCGGGGGTTCGCCGTCCGCCGCGTCGAGTCCCAGCGGGTCGGGATCGTCCGCGGCGTCGTCGACTCCGAAGGCCAGCCCCACCACCACGAAGCCGGCGCCCCCGCCGATGCTGCTGGAGACCATCACGCCGATGACCGGGGCCACGGTCGGGGTGGCGATGCCGATATCGGTCCTCTTCACCGACGCGGTGGCGACCTCGGCCCGGGCCGCGATCGAGCAGCACCTGAAGATCACCACGTCCGTGCCGGTGACCGGCGCCTGGCACTGGTTCAGCGACACCCGGGTCGACTTCCGGCCGCAGGGCTACTGGAAGGCGGGCACCAAGGTCTCGCTGGACGCCGCGCTGACGAACGTGTCCAACGGGCACGGCCGGGTCGGCGTGCACGACTACCACCACGCGTTCACCATCGGCGACGACGACGAGGTCACCGTGTCGGTGCCGGGCCACACCATGCGGGTCACCAGGAACGGCACGCTCGTCAAGACCATGCCGATCGACGCGGGCAGCCCGGACTGGCCGTCGTGGGACGGCACCATGGCCGTCATCGACAAGCAGCCCAAGGTCCGGATGACGTCCTGCAGCGTCCACATCAGCTGCGACAAGAAGAGCCCCAACTACTACGACCTGACGCTGCCGTGGGACGTCCACCTGACCAACTCCGGCACGTACATCCACTACTCGACGGGTGACCCGCAGCCGGGCCACAGCTACGGCTCGCACGGCTGCGTGCACCTGTCGCTGGCCGACGCCAAGTGGTTCTACAACTGGGCGCGCCAGGGCGACCCGGTGACCATCACCGGCTCCCCGCGCGGCAAGGCGCCCGGCAGCAACGGCTACGCCGACTACAACCTCTCGTGGCCGCAGTGGTTGCAGGACAGCGGCGCGGGCCAGATCACCACGACCGTCGGGGCGTAGCGGCCGGCCGCCGCCCGCCCGTGCCCGTCGGCCGGGCGGGCGCGCGGCGGTGGCCGGGGCCGGCGCCTGCCGGGGATCGGCGGCCGGGCGGGCTACGGTGATCATGCAGGACCCGTCCGCGCACGACCGTAAGGAGCCGCCCGTGGCCGCACCCACGCCCCCCGCGTCCGGGGTCCGCCGGATGGGCCTCGGCCTGGCCGCGGTCGGCCGGCCCGGCTACATCACGCTCGGCCGCGACCGCGACCTGCCGCCCGACCGCAGCGTGGCGGCCCTGCGGCAGCGCGTGCACGACCTGCTCGACGCCGCCTACGCCGCGGGCGTGCGCCGGATCGACGCCGCCCGCTCCTACGGCCGGGCCGAGGAGTTCCTCGCCGACTGGCTGGCCGGCGCGGGCGACCGGCCCGGCCTGGTGGTCTCCAGCAAGTGGGGCTACACCTACACCGCGGACTGGCAGGTCCACGCGGAGGCGCACGAGATCAAGGACCACGGCGTCGCCACGTACGAGCGGCAGCTCGCCGAGACGCGCGCGCTGCTCGACGGCCACCTGGACGTCTACCAGATCCATTCGCTCACCCCGGACAGTCCCGCCCTCACCGACGCCGACCTGCACCGCAGGCTCGCCGAGCTGGCCGCGACGGGCGTCACCGTCGGGGCGTCGGTCAGCGGGCCCGGGCAGGGCGAGGCGATCCGCGCGGCGCTGGCCGTCGAGGTCGACGGGCGGCCGCTGTTCCGCAGCGTCCAGGCCACCTGGAACGTGCTGGAGCCGTCGGCCGGGCCGGCCCTGGCCGAGGCGCACGCGGCGGGCTGCACCGTGATGGTCAAGGAGGGCGTCGCCAACGGCCGCCTGGCGGTGCCCGATCCGGAGCTGGACCGCGTCCTGCTCCCCCTCGCCGAGGCCGCCGGGACCACCCGCGACGCGCTCGCCCTGGCCGCGGCCCTCCACCAGCCGTGGGCCGACGTGGTCCTCTCCGGGGCCGCCACCGTCGACCAGCTCACCTCCAACCTCCGTGCCGCCGACGTCCATCTGTCCGCCGCCGCTCTCGACGCCCTGTCCGCGCTGGCCGAACCCCCGGCCGCGTACTGGGCCCACCGCTCCGCGCTGCCCTGGCACTAGGCCATGTCCGGCGCACAGCGCCGTCGCCGTGGGGGGACAGGCGGGACGGTTCGGAGACGGCCCGGACACGGCGCCGCCCGGCGGCAGGCAGGCAAGCAACGGGATGACAGTGGCGCCGGGCCGCGTGGGCGCCTTCGAGGGCGGGGCCCGGTCCGCTAGCGTGCGCGGAGGTCTTGCTCGCTTTCGGACTGGAGGCCCGCGTGCCGCTCACCGATTCCATGCCCGTGCTGACCGGCGCCGCGCTCACCGCGCGACTGGCGGATCTGACGGGGAACGGCGTGCGGGTGCTCGTCGGTTCGGTCGTGGACATGGCCGGGGTGGCGCGCGCCAAGACCGTGCCGCTGCGGCGGGCCGCGGCGTTCCACTCGGCGGGGATGGGCGCCGCGCCGTCCTGGAACGTCTTCTGCGCGGACGCCGCGATCGCCTTCACCGACCGGCTGGGGGTCGTCGGCGACCTGAGGCTGCGTGCCGACCTGACCGCGGCGCGGGTGATCGGCGGCGGCTACGCCTGGGCGCCCGCGGAGTTCTTCGGACAGGACGGCGAACCCTACGCGCCGTGCGCGCGGGGGCAGTTGCGCCGGGTGCAGTCCGCCGTGGAGGCGGCCGGGCTCACCGCGTCGGTCGGCCACGAGCTGGAGTTCGTGCTCACCGACGCCGAAGGGCAGCGGCTGCCGGAACGCCACTGGCAGCCCTACGGGCTGGGCGCGGTGCTGGAGCGCGGCGCCTTCGCCGCGGACCTGACGGGTGCGCTGGAGGACGCCGGGCTGCCGGTCGAGCAGCTCCACGCGGAGTACGGCACCGGCCAGTTCGAGGTCTCGCTCGGGCCGGCCGAGCCGCTGGCCTCGGCC
>WRCZ01000241.1 GCA_009783685.1 Actinomycetes bacterium | reverse complement strand
GCGCGAGGAACTGCGCGACAAGCCACGACGGCGGCGCACCCGGCAACGGCGGCCAGGGGGCACCCCGAACCCCGAAGGGGCGCGGGGAACTGCGCGACCAGCCACGACGAGACCAGCAGACGGCAACGCGCAGCAAGAGGCACCCCGGATCCCGCCCGGGGCCCGGGGAAGTGCGTGGCGATCGCGGTCCGGGGCGAGCCCGGGCGGGGGGTGTGGGAAGGTGGCGAGTGGCCGCACCGTCACGGCCAGTAGAACGGGTGGCGACGCTGCGCGTCGCCCAAAAGCCTGGCGAGAGGATGCTGACCGATGCGCGTTGCGGTGGCAGGCGGGACGGGAGTCGCCGGACACCCCCTGGTCGAAGCGCTGACGCAACACGCGCACGACCCCGTGGTCATCGCCCGCTCCCACGGCGTCGACCTGCTGACCGGCCGCGGCCTGGACGCCGCACTGGAGGGCGTCGACGCGGTGATCGACGTGTCGAACATCGAGACCCTGAGCCGCAAGAAGGCCGAAGCGTTCTTCGCGACCGCCGGCCAGAACCTGCTCGCCGCAGGCGAGAAGGCGGGCGTGCGCCACCACGTGCTGCTCTCCATCGTCGGCATCGACAAGGTCGCCATCGGCTACTACCGCGCCAAGCTGCTGCAGGAGAAGGTCGTGCGGACCGGGCCGCTGCCGTGGACGATCGTCCGCGCCACGCAGTTCCACGAACTGCCGCAGCAACTGCTGGACCGGACCCCCGGCCCGCTCGTGCTGGTGCCGCCGATGGCGACGGAGCCGATCGCGGTGCGGGAGGTCGCCGAGGCCCTGGTGGAGGTGGTCGAGGGCCCGCCCCAGGGCATGGCGCCGCAGCTCGCCGGCCCCCGGGTGGAGGACATGGCGGACCTGATGCGCCGGCTGCTGCGCACCCGCGGCAGCCGCCGCCTCGTGCTGTCGCCGCGGCTGCCGGGAGCGGCCTTCTCGGCGATGGCCAACGGCGCGCTGCTGCCCACCGAGACCGGCACCCGCGGCACCCAGACCTGGGACGAATGGCTGGACGAGTCCCCCCGCTGACCGCACCCCGCCGGCGCGACCCCCGCCACCCGCGGCGCCGCCTCAGCCCCAGATCGCCTGCGCGATCGCGTCGCCGGTGAACGCGGCCCCGAGTCCCGCGGCCACGCTCCCGATGACGTTCGCCGCCGCGTAGAACCCCGCTCCGTCCTCGGCGAGCCGCAGCGTCTCGTAGGAGAACGTGGAGTACGTGGTCAGCGCCCCGCACAGCCCCGTCCCGACGAGCAACTGCACGTGCGGGGACGCGGCGCCCGCGCTCGCCGCGCCGAGCAGCAGGCCCAGGATGGCGCTGCCCACGACGTTGACGGCGAAGGTGCCCCACGGGAAGACGCTGTCGTGGCGGCCCTGGACGGTGCGGTCGGTGAGGTAGCGCAGGGGGGCGCCGACCACGGCCCCGGCGATCACCAGCAGCCAGTTCACCGCCGCCCCTCCCCGTCCTTCCCGTCGGCGGCGGCCCCGCCGGCCCCGCCGGACCCGCCGCGCCCGGTGTAGCGGATCACCTCGCAGGGGTCGAGGACGACCAGCCCCTCGGTGACCAGCTCGTCCAGCTCCGGCAGGAACGCGCGGATCCGGTCCTCCGTGTCGATCACCACAACGGCGACCGGCAGGTCCTCGCTGAGCGACAGCAGCCGGCTGGTGTGGATCCGCGACGACGCGCCGAAGCCCTCGACGCCGTGGAAGACCGAGGCGCCGGCCAGCCCCGCCCGGTGGGCGCGGTGCACGATCTCGGTGAACAGCGGCTTGTGGTGCCAGGTGTCGCTCTCGCCGATCAGGACGGTCAGGCGCATGGCGGGGCCGGTGAGTCTCACTTCTGCCTCCGGGCGACGACGCGGCGGGTCGCGGCCGCCGCGGCCCACACCGAGCCCAGGGCGGCGACCACGGTGAGGGCGAGATAGGCCAGCGCGGTGCGCGGGTGGCCGCCGTCGGCCAGCCGCTGCACGTCGGTGGCGTACGTGGAGAAGGTGGTGAAGCCGCCGAGGACGCCGGTGCCGAAGAACGGCCGCACCAGGCGGTGCGCGGCCCACACGTCGGTGATGATCACCATGAACACGCCGATGATCGCGCAGCCGACGGCGTTGACGACCAGGGTGGTCCACGGGAAGGTGCCGGCCGCCGTGGGCCAGACGAGCCCCGCGCCGTACCGGGCGCAGGCGCCGATCGCGCCGCCGACCGCGACCACGGCGACCACCGGGCCCTGGCCGGGGCGCCGGAGGCGGCGCTGGGCGGGCAGCGAGGACTTCGGGTGCAGGGGGTCGTCGACCATCGGGGTCGGTGAGTCGGCCACGGGCTCTCCTACTCGCAGAACAGGGCATGCCGGAGCATGCCTCTCGCAAGCAGGGACCGTTGGCGGCCGGAATGCCGCGGTTCGGGTACGGCGGGCCCCACCGCCGTACGGCGCGCCCCAGGGCGCCCGCACCGCCGATCTTACCCGGTCGGCCCCGTCCCACGGCCGCGCTGCGCCCGGCGTCCGTGACGGGTGTCACTCGCCGACCGATACTGGAAGGTGTGCAGGTCTCCGTGCGGCACCCGTCCCACCAGGAGGTACTTCTCATGAAGATGCTGATCAACGTCCCCGAGACCGTGGTACCCGACGCCCTGCGCGGGTTCGCCGCGGCCCATCCGGATCTCACCGTGGACGTCGAGCACCGGCTGATCGTCCGCAAGGGGGCGCCCTACGAGGGCAAGGTCGGCCTGGTGTCGGGCGGCGGGTCGGGCCACGAGCCGTTGCACGGCGGATTCGTCGGGCTGGGGATGCTGGACGCGGCGTGTCCCGGCGAGGTCTTCACCTCCCCGGTGCCCGACCAGATGGCCCGTGCGGCCGCCGCGGTGGACAGCGGGGCGGGCGTGCTGTTCATCGTGAAGAACTACACCGGTGACGTGCTGAACTTCGACATGGCCGCCGAGCTCGCCGAGGACGAGGGCGTCCAGATCGCCAAGGTGCTGGTCAACGACGACGTGGCGGTGACCGACAGCCTCTACACCGCGGGCCGCCGCGGCACCGGCGCCACGCTCTACGTCGAGAAGATCGCCGGCGCCGCCGCCGAGGAGGGCGCGCCCCTGGACCGGGTCGCCGCGCTCGCCCGCCAGGTCAACGAGTCGTCCCGCAGTTTCGGCGTCGCGCTGACCGCCTGCAGCACCCCCGCCAAGGGCGGCCCGACCTTCGATCTGCCGGAGGGCGAGCTGGAGTTGGGCGTGGGCATCCACGGTGAGCCGGGGCGTGAGCGGCGCGCCATGATGACGTCCGGCGAGATCGCCGACTTCTCGGTCGACGCGATCCTGGAGGACCTGCGCCCGGACGCGCCGGTGCTGGCGCTGGTCAACGGCATGGGCGCGACCCCGCTGCTGGAGCTGTACGGCTTCGCCGCCGAGGTGCACCGCGTGCTGGCCGAGCGCAAGGTGTCGGTGGCCCGTACGCTCGTCGGCAACTACGTCACGTCGCTGGACATGGCGGGCTGCTCGGTGACGCTCTGCCAGGTCGACGAGGAGCTGCTGCGGCTGTACGACGCGCCGGTGGCCACGCCTGGCCTGCGCTGGGGCGCCTGAGCACCGCGCCGCGTCCGCACCGCACCACCGGGCACCACCACGTTCCACCCGCACGACCTGCACGCCGGGCCTGCGCGCCCCCGCGGCCCGCAGGCCCGCACGACCGGCCCGACCGGCTCGACCCGCACGGCACCCGCGGAAAGGCACCGTATGAACGCGCTCCCTCAAGGCGGCTCCCCGATCGACGCGGCGTTCGTCCGCCGCTGGCTGGACGCGGCGACCACCGCCGTCGACCGCGAGGCGGCCGCCCTCACCCAGCTGGACTCCCCGATCGGCGACGCCGACCACGGCACCAACATGCGCCGCGGCTTCGTCGCCGCGCGCACCGCGGTCGAGCAGGAGCCGCCGGACACGCCCGGCGGCGTGCTGGTGGCCGTGGGCCGGCAGCTGATCTCGACCGTCGGCGGCGCCTCAGGCCCGCTGTACGGCACCCTGCTGCGCCGCGCGGGCAAGGCGCTCGGCGACGAACCGACGGTCACCGCCGCGCAGTTGGCGGACGCGCTGCGCGCCGGCGTCGAGGGCGTCGGCCAGTTGGGCGGGGCCGCGGCGGGCGACAAGACGATGCTGGACGCGCTCCTCCCGGCCGTCGACGCGCTGGCGCGGGCCCTGGACGCGGGCAGCGACACCGCCGACGCCCTCGCCGCGGCCGCGGCGGCGGCCGACGAGGGCGCCAAGGCCACCACGCCGATGCGCGCCCGCAAGGGCCGGGCCAGCTATCTCGGTGAGCGCAGCATCGGCCACCAGGACCCGGGCGCGACCTCGTCCGCCCTGCTGATGACCGCGTTCGCCGACACCGCGCGGGAGGTCGGCGCATGACCCCGCCCGCCGCTCCCGGCTCCCCTTCCCGGACGCCCGATCCGCAGGGCGGGGCGTCGTCCGCCGCCCTGGTCGGCGTCGTGCTGGTCTCGCACAGCGCGTCCGTGGCCCGCTCGGTGGCCGAACTGGCCGCGGGCCTGACCGGCGGCGCCGCCGAGGTGCCGGTGGCCCCGGCCGGCGGCGGTCCGGACGGCGGCCTCGGCACCAGTTCCGACCTGATCGCCTCCGCCGCCCGCTCGGTCGACCGCGGCGCGGGCGTCGCGGTCATCGCGGACCTGGGCAGCGCCGTCCTCACCGTCAAGGCGCTGCTGGCGGACGACGAACTGCCGTCCGGGTCACGGCTGGTGGACGCGCCGTTCCTGGAGGGGGCGGTGGCGGCGGTGGTCTCCGCCTCGGCCGGGGCGGACATCGACGCGGTCGCCGCGGCGGCCGGGGAGGCGTACGACTACCGCAAGACCTGACGGGCGGCACCGGTTCTGCCGACGGCCGGCGGCCGACGTGAACGGGCCCCCTCCGCCGTGGCCGGCGGAGGGGGCCCGCGGTGCGAGCGGGGGTCAGCGCCCGTAGGCGAGCAGGGCGCGGACCATGCGGCAGGTGATGTCGGACGGCGGGTGCACGCCGATCAGCTCGGCGGTGAGCCGTATCCGGCGGTTGCCGGCCTGGGCCGGCTCGTAGACCCCCGAGTCGAGCAGGGCTATGACCAGGCGCATCGTCTTCAGCCGGCGGTTGTGCGCGATGTACCACTCGCGCGGCAGCCCGGCCGGCAACGGCTTCTTCGGCAACGACATCGGCATCGGCAGGGACATCGGCAGGGGAAGTACGGCAGCAGCCATCGGCATCCTCCAGAGGCGTCGGCCAACCCTCTCGAACACTGTCGATTTTACCGCCAAGCACTGACAAAGTCCGCAGGCCATCACGGGGTTGAGGGTCCGTCAGCACGAAGTCCGGGGTGTCATCCGCCCCTTGGCCGCCGGACCCTCCGCGGGCCGGTCCCGGTCACCGGTGCCGGGGAGGAACCCCTGATGAAGTGGCCGCGGATCAGGGGGCGAAGCCGGGGTCGTCGAGTCCGGGTGCGGTGGCCGGGGCGAACCAGGCGGGTTCGTCGCGCAGCGCCAGTTCGATCCGCCCGCGGGCGATCGGCCCCAGCGCGGGCAGCTCGTCGAGGGCGAACCAGCGCACCTCCAGCGACTCGTCGTCGTTCACCCGGGCCTCGCCGGACAGCGCCCGGCAGCGGAGCACGATGTCGATGTACTGGGCGTGGTCCCCGTTGGGGTACACCACGCGCTCGTTGGTGAAGACGCTGAGGACCCGCTCGACCACCGCGGACACGCCGGTCTCCTCGTGGATCTCGCGCACCGCGGCCTCGGCCGGCTGCTCACCGGGGTCGGGGATGCCGCTGATGAGGGCCCACTTGCCGTTGTCCGCACGCCGGTTGAGCAGCACCCGGCCGCGGTCGTCGAAAACCACCATGACCACGCCGGGCAGGAGCAGCAGGGTGTCTCCCGCCTTGGCGCGGATGTCCTGGATGAACTGGGGAGTCGCCATGCGCAGAGCCTACGAGATGGAGGGTGAACACCACATCAGCACCAGGTTTCACATGTGCGGCGGGGTTCCGGCACAACATATCCACAGGGTGCCCCCGCACCGGTTACGGTGACCCGGAAGCAGAGCGCCCACGCGGGGAACGCGGGCCTGACGGTATCCCGTCGCGCCCGCGTGGCGGCAGGGGGTACCGGGGGATGGACACGACGGCCGGCGGTCCGCCGGACGCGGCGCAGGCGGGCCGGGACGGCGCCGCCGGCGCGCCGCTGCCCGGCCTGCGCCCCCGCGGCGCGGCCACCGACGCGGCCGGCGTCGCGGTCCTGGCGTGCTGCGCCGTCTGGGCGCTGGTCGCCGCGGCGGGACGGCCGGCCCGGCCCGAGGGGACGCTGCTCGCGCTGCTCGCCGTGGCCGCGGGGTACGCGGCCGGCCGGATCCTCGGCGCGCTGCTGCCCGCGCTGGCGCCCGCCACCGCCGCGCTCGCCGTCCTGGCGCTGGTCCTCGTGCCACCGTCCCGGCTGTCGGCGCGCCCGGACGCGCCGCCGCTCGGCTACCCCAACGCGGACGCGGCCCTGCTCGTGCTGGCCACCGGGGCGGCCTGCTGCGCGGCCTGGTCCTGCTCCGGCCGGGTCCGCCGCACCGCCCTGCGGGTGGTCGGCGCCGGCGCCGCGGTGACCGCGCTCGCGCTGGGCTCGGCGGCGGCCTTCGCCGCGGGCATCGCCGTCACCCTGTGCTCGCTGGCCGCCGCCCGGATGCGGAACCACCGGCTGCTCGGGCTCGCCGGCCTGGCGCTCGCCGCGACGCTGGCCGCCGGCACCAGTTACGCGGTGGCCGTGGACGCCCTGCCGGCCGGCCTCACCGAGTCCCTGACCGGCCAGCTGACCCAGCCGCGGGTGCAGCTGTGGCACGAGGCCGTGACCCTGGCCGAGCACCATCCGCTGCGCGGGGTCGGCCCGGAGCGGTTCGGCGACGAGAGCAGCGGCCTTCCGCCGTCCGGGGCACCCTCGTCCCCGTCGCCGCAGTCGGCCCCGCTGCAGCTGGCGGCGGAGCAGGGCGTGCCCGGGGTGGTGCTGCTCGTGGCGGCCTACGGCTGGGTGCTGTGCGCGCTGTGGCGCTCGTCACGTCCGACGCCGGTGGTGCTCACGGCGGGCGCGGCGCTCACCGGGCTGGCCATGATGGCGACGGTCGACCACGTCCTGAGCTACGCCGTGGTCACCGCGGGTGCAGGGTTCCTCGCCGGCGTGGCGACGTCCCAGCCGCTGACCGCGGAGCCCTGAGAGCCGGGCCGTGCCCTGGGAGGGTCCGGGGAGGCTCCTGGGAGGGGCTCAGTGACGGCCGGACCCGGGTGACGGTCCAGGCTCCCCGGCGACGGCACCGAGGCGCAGACGCCGTCACGCCGTCGTCGGCGACCGTGAACCGATGCCGAGGTCGACCACCCCCGGCTCTCGGACGTCTCGAGTCTCAGACGCCGTCGCCCGACGCCCGGGTACGCACCCGCAGCAGGTCACGGATCGTCTGGACCGCGCCCTCGGCGTCGTCGACGGTCACCGTGAACCGGTGCCCGGTGCCGAGGTCGATGATCACGCCTGGGCCGCGCCGTACGACCACCGCGGTGCCCTTCTCCGGCCGCCAGCGGTAGCCCCAGCCGCCCCAGGCGCGCGGGCTGATCAGCGGGGCGAGCTGCGCGCCGCTCACGTCCTCCATCGGGATCCGGCGCCGTGGTACCCCGATGTGGCCGCAGCGCACCTGGACCGCGTCGCGGTCGATGCGTACGTGCACATGGGTGAACGCGATGGTGCCGAAGAGCACCAGCAGGCCCACGGCGAGGCAGCCCACCACGGACATCACCAGGGGCGCGAGACCCGAGGTGCCGGGGCCGTTGACGGCCAGCAGGATGCCCAGGGCGAGGCAGGCGGCGCCTGCCCCGGCGAGCAGCCACTGCATGCGGTTACTGGCCCGGCCCGTCCACACCTGGGGCGCACGGTTCGCCGGCCGAGGAGCGTGCGTCATGTCTGGCAGCGTACTCAAGGGGCCGCGGTTCGCCAGCCTCTCGCGTCACGCTGTGGCGGGCGTCGCAGCCAGCAGTGCGCCTTCCGGGTAGGCCAGGGCGACGCCGGGCAGCGCGGACGGGCGGCCGTTGAGGAGCACGTCGAGCGTGCCGGGGCGCGCCCCGGCGGGCTCGGGCCGCGGGCCGGCGCCGAGCCTGCGCAGGGCCTGGGCGGCGACCGCGTCGGCGGAGCCGTACAGGACTGCGCCCGGGACGGCGGCGGCGATCCGCTCGCCGACCAGCTCGTAGTGGGTGCAGCCCAGCACGATCGCACCGACGCCGGCCGGGGTGAGGGCCGCCGCGGCGGCGACCGCGGACGCGACGGCCGCGGTGTCCGCGCCCTGCACCGCGTCCGCGAGGCCCGGGCACGGCACCTCGGTGATCTGCGCGCCGTTGCCGAACTCCTCGATCAGGGCGCGCTGGTAGGGGCTGCCGGTGGTCGCCGGGGTGGCCCAGATCGCCACCGATCGGTGGACCGCCGCGGCGGGCTTGATCGCCGGCACGGTGCCGATGACGGGCAGGTCCGGCTCGAACGCGGCCCGCAGGGCGGGCAGGGCGTGCACGGAGGCGGTGTTGCAGGCGACGATCAGCGCGTCGAGGCCGTGCGCGGCGGCGGCCTGCGCGCAGGCCAGCGCGCGGTCCGTCACGTCCTCCGCGCTGCGCGGTCCCCAGGGCATGCCCTCCGGGTCCGACGCCAGCACCAGGTCCGCGTCCGCGCGGAACCTGCGGACCGCCGCGGCAGCGGCGAGCAACCCGATCCCCGAATCCACCAGCCCGATCTTCACGCCCACCACCATATGCGGTCGCTCCGCCCGGGCCCGCCCGCCGGGGGCGGGGTCCGCCCGCGGACCGGGCAGGGTTCCGGCCCCGAGGCGGCGGCGTGGACGCGGGAGCGGGCCTGCCCCTCAGCGGGGACGCCATGACGCG
>WRCZ01000240.1 GCA_009783685.1 Actinomycetes bacterium | reverse complement strand
GTGCTGGTCACGCCCGCAGCGGACCAGCACCCGGGCCCGAGACCCGGGCAACCTGGCCCCCCCGTCGAAACCCACGACCGATCACCACCCCCGCCCGAAGCCCGGGCAATCAGGCACCCGCATCAAGGCCCACGACGGACCAGCACCCCGCCCGGGGCCCGGGCAATCAGGTGCCCGCGTCGAGGCCCGCGGCGGGTCGGCGCCGCGGGCCGTGCGCGGCCATCGCGCGCCCCATCCTGGCGAGGGCCTCGCGCAGGATGCCGGGCGACGTGCCGAAGTTGAGCCGGACGCAGCCGGCGCCGCCGGTGCCGAAGACGTGCCCGGAGCTGAGCGCGACCCGGGCCTCGTCGAGGAACATCCGCGCCGGCCCCGCCAGGTCGCTGACGACGCCGGGCCCGTCCATGGGGGTGTCGTCGTGCAGGCCGAGCCCGGTGCAGTCCAGCCAGGCCAGGTAGGTGCCCTGCGGCGGGACGTACCCGACGCCGGGCAGGTGCTCCTCGATCAGGCCGCCGAGCAGGGTCCGGTTGGCGTCGAGCCCCGCGAGCAGGTCGTCGAGCCAGCCGGTGCCGTCGCGGAACGCCGCGGTGTGGGTGAGGATCCCGACGTGGCTCGGGCCGTGGCCGACCTCCTCGGGCATGCGGCGCAGGTCCGCGGCGGCCTCGGTGCCGGCGACGGCGACGGCCGCCTTGAGGCCGGCGAGGTTCCACGCCTTGGACGCGGACGTGAGCGCGAAGCCGTTCTCGGCGCCGGGCACGCTCAGGAACGGCGTGAAGCGGGCGCCGGCCAGCACCAGCGGCGCGTGGATCTCGTCGGCCACGACCCGGACGCCGTGCCGGCGGGCGAGCGCGGCGACCGCCTCGAGTTCGGCGGGCGTGTGGACGACGCCGGTCGGGTTGTGCGGGTTGCTCATCAGGAACGCCGCCCGCCGGCCGCCGCGACGGGCGCGGGTGAACGCCTCGTCGAGCGCGTCGGGGTCCAGCCGCAGGCCGGGGCCGAGCGGTGCCTCGACGACCTCCCGGTCGCTGTGCGCGACGAACGCGTAGAACGGCGGGTAGACGGGCGGGCACACCACGACGGCGTCGCCGGGGCCGGTCACGAGCCGGAGCACCTCGACGATGCCCATCATCACGTCGGGCACGATCGCGGTGTGCTCCACGCGCAGGCCGTCCCAGCCCCAGCGGTCGGCGGCGAACGCGGCGAGGGCCTCGGCGTAGGCGGTGCCGTACGGGTAGCCGGTGTCCCCGAGGTCGGCGATCCGGTGCAGCGTCTCCACGACGGCCGGCGCGAGCGGCACGTCCATCTCGGCCACCCACAGCGGGAGGACGTCCGCGGGGTGGGCGTGCCACTTCATGCTGCTGCGCCTGCGCAGTTGCTCCAGGGACAGCTGCACCAGCGGGTCGGTCCGCCCGCCGTCGGCCGCCGCGAGCGGGATCTCAGGCACGGCGGGTGCGGCGGGCTCGGCGGATCCCGCGGGCTCGGTAGATCCCGCGGGCCCCGCCGGTCCGGCTCCCTGACGGCCGGGCGGTGCGGCGGGTACGGGGTGGCCCTCGGGTCCCCGGCGTCCGGAAGGTGCGTGGTCCTCGGGTTCGCTCACGCGCTGCTCCCCTTTCTGCGGTTCTGCGGTTCTGCGGTTCTGCGGTCCTGCGGTCCTGCGGCTCCGTCCAGGTCCCGGGTCGCGGGCCCCGCGTCGCGGGACCCGCGACCCGCGGCCACCGGTTCTCACGGCCGATCATGCGCCTCGCGGCCGCGTGCCGTCGCGGAAACCCCTGCCGGAGGCGGAACGGGCCCGGGTACCCTGTGAGTTCCCGACGGGGACTCACTCGGGACGGGCCCCGCAGGTGCGAAGGGCGGTACCGCGGTGCAGGAGATCACCAGCGAGGCGGAGCTGCGGGAGCTGATCGGCGAGCCGACGCCGCGCGACGCGGGCAAGGTCCGCACCAGCCTCGACGCGCTGGACCGCGCGTGGCTCGCGGCGGCACCGTTCTGCCTGGTGGCCACCTCGGACGGCGCGGGGGCCTGCGACGTGTCGCCGAAGGGCGACCCGGCGGGGATCGCACTGGTGCTGGACGACCGCACGCTGGCGATCCCCGAGCGGCCGGGCAACCGGCGGGCGGACGGCTTCCGCAACATCCTCGCCAATCCCCACGTGGGGCTGCTCTTCCTCGTCCCCGGGCGCGGCGACACGCTCCGCGTCAACGGCCGTGCGCGGCTGCTGCGCGACGCGGACTTCTTCGACCGGATGGCGGTCAAGGGGCACCGGCCGCAGGTGGTGCTGCTGGTCGAGGTCGACGAGGTGTTCTCGCACTGCTCCAAGTCCTTCCTGCGCAGCGCCCTGTGGAAGCCGGAGACCTGGCAGCCGGAGGCGGCGCCGTCGCGCGCCCGGATGGCGGCGGGCCAGGAGCGCAGGGGCGAGTCCGTCGAGGAGCTCGAGGTGTACTACGGCCCCGGGTACGGCAGTCGCCTCTACGGCTGACGGCCGGCCCCGGGGCCGGATACTTCGAAGTGCCCGCGGGCGCGGGTCAGTTGTGGCTGTGCAGGACGGCGTTGAGGCCGCCCCAGGAGCCGGTGCGCTGCAGCACCTCCACCTTGCCGGTGGTGGAGTTGCGGCGGAAGAGCAGGTTGTCGGCGCCGGACAGCTCGACGGCCTTGACGATCTCGCCGTCGGGCAGGGTGACGCGGGTGCCGGCGGTCACGTACAGGCCGGCCTCCACCACGCAGTCGTCGCCGAGCGCGATGCCGAGGCCGGACTCGGCGCCGAGCAGGCAGCGCTCGCCGACCGAGACGATCTGGGTGCCGCCGCCGGACAGGGTGCCCATGATGGACGCGCCGCCGCCGACGTCGGAGCCGTCGCCGATGACGACGCCCTGCGAGATGCGGCCCTCGACCATGGAGGTGCCCAGGGTGCCGGCGTTGAAGTTGCAGAAGCCCTCGTGCATCACGGTGGTGCCGGCCGACAGGTGCGCGCCGAGGCGGACCCGGTCGGCGTCGGCGATGCGCACGCCGGACGGCGCGACGTAGTCCGTCATGCGCGGGAACTTGTCGACGCCGTAGACGGACAGGTGCAGGCCCTCGGCGCGGGCCGCCAGCCTGGCCTGCTCGATCCGCGGCACCGGGACCGGGCCGATCGAGGTCCAGGCGACGTTCGCCAGCAGGCCGAAGATGCCGTCCAGGTTCTGGGTGTTGGGCTTGGCCAGGCGGTGGCTCAGCAGGTGCAGCCGCAGGTACACGTCGTGGGTGTCGAGCGGCTTGTCCTCGGTCGAGGCGATGACCGTGCGGACGGCGACGACCTCCACGCCGCGGCGCGGGTCGGGGCCGAGCGCCTTGGGTGCCGCGCTGCCCAGGGCCGCCGCGGCCTCGTCCGCGGTGAGCCGCGTGGTGCCGGCCGGGCCGGGCTCGTCGGCGAGCTCGGGGGCCGGGTACCAGGTGTCGAGTACGGTGCCGTCGTCGGCGACGGTGGCCAGGCCGACGGCGATGGCGCCGGGGGCGCGGTTCTCAGTCATGGCAGCACGCTAACGCGTGGGGCGGGTGCCGACCGAACCGGCTCACCATGCGAAATGCCGCCGCCGGGCCCGCGGGCGGGTCGCGCGACGGGCCCTCAGCGCGGGGCGGCGGCGGCCGGAGCGGGATCCTCCGCGGGCAGCGGCGCGGCCCGGCGGGCGGTGGAGACGGCGAGCAGGCCGAGGGCCGCGGCCAGCGCCAGGCCCGCGCAAGTGGGCCACAGAGCGGCGGGGGCCGCGGCGTACAGGGCGGACCCGAGCGGCGGGGCCAGCACCGTGCCGGCCACCGACGCGCCCGCGTACAGGCTCTGGAAGCGGCCTTCCATGCCTGGCGGGGCGTGGTCGGCGACGTACGCGGTGGCGGGTGTCTTGTAGAGGATCTCGCCGGCGGTGAGCAGCACCATCAGCGCGAGCGCGGTGGCGGTGGAGGCGCCGAGCACCAGGGCTCCGAAGCCGAGGCCGACCAGGGCGAGCCCGCCGGAGATGATGCGCAGCGGTGCGGCGCGGCGCAGGGCGAGGGTCACCGGGATCTCCAGGCAGAGGATGACCCCGCCGTTGACGGCGAGCAGTCCGCCGTAGAACGCGGTGGAGAAGCCGTGGCCGGTGAGGTAGACGGGCAGGGTGCTGTACTGCTGGCGGTAGACGGTGTCGGTGACGACGATCGCCGCGAGCAGCGCGAGCACCGCGGGCCTGGCCCGCAGTTCCGCGAGCAGCCGGCCCGGTGCGGGGGCCGAGGGCGCGCCCGTGGTCGAGGTGCCGCCCGGGTCCGCTGCCGCGCGGCGGCTGCGGCCGTGCGCGGGCAGGATGCGTGCGGCGTACGCGGCGAAGCACAGCGTGCCGGCTCCGTCGGCGACGAACAGCCAGCCGTAGGAGAAGTGCGCGGCGAGCAGGGCGCCGATCGGCGGCCCGAGGGTGAAGCCGGCGTTCGACGCGAACCGCATCACCGCGTACCCCTGGCGCCGCGCGCCCTCCGGCACGGAGACGGCGACCAGCGCGGAGTTGGACGCGCGCACGGCGCCCGCCGCGTACTGGGCGACGGGCAGCACGAGCAGCAGCCCGGCCAGCGGCAGCAGCGGCACGCAGACCAGTCCGGTGCCGCTGACCACCGCGGCGGCGACCAGGGTGCGCCGGTGCCCGTGGCGGTCGCCGAACCAGCCGCCGGTGAAGTTCCCGGCCACCAGTCCGGCGCCGCCGAGCCCGGCGATCAGCCCGGCCTGGGCGACCGGGAGGCCGCGCGGCCCGGTCAGGTAGAGCACCAGGTAGATGAACGTGTACGCGACCACCATGTTCGCGAACGAGCCCGCCGCGAGCAGCCAGACGACCTTCGGTACCGCGCGCATCCCCCCGCCTCCCCCACTCAGTTCCCTTTCGGAACTGACACTGGCAGGCCCCGCGGGCTATCGTCAACCGCACAGCGACGAGGCAGGGGCGACATGACACACCGGAGCGGGCCGGCCGACCCGCACTGCGCGATCGCCGCGGCACTCGGCGTCGTCGGCGATGCCTGGACGCTGCTGATCGTGCGCGACGTCGCCCGCGGAGTGCGGCGGTTCGACGCGCTCCAGGCCGAACTGGGCGTCTCCCGCAAGGTGCTGGCCGAGCGGCTGAAGTCGCTGGTGGCCGACGGCGTGCTGGCCCGCGAGCCGTACCAGCAGCGGCCCACCCGCCACGAGTACCTGCTGACGCCGCGCGGCCGGGCGCTACTGCCGGTGCTGGTCGGCCTGCAGGACTGGGGCGACGGCTGGGTGTTGGGCGACGGCACCACGACGGCGACGGCCGACCCCGGCTCGCAGGAGGCGGCGCGGGTCCGCGAACTGCCGGGCACCAGGCTGCCGGAGCTGCGGCTGCCGGGCGCCGGTGGACCGGTGGACCCGGTCAGCGCCGGGCAGCCGTTCACCGTGCTGTACTGCTTCCCCGGCGCCTACGCGCGCCCCGAGTCCTATCCGCCGGGCTGGTCGGGCATCCCCGGCGCGCCGGGCTGCACGCTGGAGTCCTGCACCTTCCGCGACCGGCACGCCGAGTTCGCCGCGGCGGGCGCGGCCGTGCACGGGGTGAGCACCCAACGCCCGGACGAGCAGGCGGAGTTCGCGGCGAAGGAGCGGCTGGGCTTCCCGCTGCTCTCGGACGACGGGCTGGCGCTGAGCGCGGCGCTGCGGCTGCCGACCTTCCGGGCCGGCGGCGCGGTGCGCCTCAAGCGCCTGACCCTCGTCCTGGACGCCGGGCGCACCGTGCGCGCCGCGATCTACCCGGTCACCGACATCGAGCAGAGCGTCGACGCGGCTCTGCGGGCCGTGCGGGACGCGGCCGGCTGATCGTGTCCCGCACCTGACACCGGATCACCCCGGACAGGCGACGCGTGCACCGGCCGCGTCCCCGACCGCGCGCAGGGCCGCGTCCCCGACCCGCCCTCAGTGGCGGGCCTGGGGCGGCTCCTCGTCCCAGGCCGCGGCCTGCGCGGGCCCGGCTCCCAGCACGGCGCAGCGCAACCAGTGCTCCCCCGGCGGGAGTTGAGCGGTGAGCAGGGGCAGTACGGTGCGCCGGGCCAGCACGTTGGTGCCCGGCAGCGGCTCGATGACCGTGCCGGTGCGCGTCCCGTCGAGGTCGCGCAGCCCGGTCAGGTCGCCGGCCGCGGACACCACGACCGCCGTACCCTCGCCCTCGGTGCGCAGCGGCACGCCGCCGTCCCGGTCGACCGCGAAGCCCGCCTCCGCGGTCCGCAGCGCCCGGCCGGTGCGGATGCGGTGGGTGCGCAGGTGCCAGGGCGCGGCGGCGCTGATCCAGCTGGTGATCTCCACGTCCGGCCAGGGGTACCAGGTGCTGCACACGGTGCCGTCAGGCTCGGCCTGCGGATCGGCCTGCGGGTCGGCCGCAGCACCGTCGCCCGCGCCCGGCGAGGGGGCCGCCGGGACGTCGACCGGCGGGACGCACTGCTCGCGCACCCGGAAGTGCCGCGGTTCGCCCTCGTCGTCGCTGACCGCCAGCATCGAGTCGTACGCGCCCTGGACCAGGCCGAGTTCACCGGCGGGGAGGCTGAAGCCGAACCGGGTGGAGTAGGCGAACTTGGCGTACTTGGCGGCTCCGCCGCGCGCCCAGATGTTGTGCTGGCTGCCGCTGAGCAGGGTGACGTCGCCGCCGGAGCGCATCAGCACCGCGCCGGCGTGCGGCTGGGCGAGGGTGGCGGGCAGCGCGGCGGGCGGCTGCTCCGGCGCGGTCCAGAACGGGTCGGTGGCCGGCAGCGCCAGCGGCAGGAACGCCTTCATCGCCCAGTACGGCGACCCGGGCCCGTTGTACTGCTCGGCGACGCCGGGCTGCGGGTAGCCGTAGCCGATGGTCAGCAGGCCGTGCGGCGAGGTCTGCGCGGTGCGGGCCCGCCACCAGCGCAGGTGCCGCAGCAGCTGGCCCTTGACCTCGCCGGCCGGCAGCGCGTCCACCCCGGCGTACGGCAGCGCGCCCCAGAACGCGCCCTGCGCGAAGCGGTAGGTGAGGCTGCGGCCGAACGGCACGGCCGCCCCGTCGTCGGCGAACCAGTGCCGGAAGCCCACCGCGAACTCGGCGGCCCGCTCGCGGAACCGGGCCGCGCGGTCCGGGTCCCCGGCGCCGGCGAGCGCCGAGTACAGCAGGCCGTAGTAGTGCATGGCCCAGGGGATGTAGTAGTCGCGCTGCGGCGTGTCGCCGTCGGCGTACCAGCCGTCGCCCAGCGCGTAGCCCTCCAGCCGGTCCAGGCGGACGTGCCGCGCCTCGCGGTCGTGCGCCACGCCGACCCGGTCCAGGCCCATGCTGACCAGGACGGGGAAGAAGTTCCAGTTGTTCGGGGCGTGCTCCCGGTCGAGGGCGGCGGTCAGCCAGGCGGCGACCCGGTCGCGCTCGGCGCCGGAGAGCGGGTCCCACAGGCGCTCGGGGACCAGGGCGAGGGCGAAGCCGACCGCGGCCATCTCGACCAGCCGCTGGTCGACATGGCCGGGGGCGCCCCAGTGATCCGGGTGGCCGGGGTCGGTGCCGGCGGCCAGGCCGCGGGCCCACAGGTCCCAGTGCGCGAAGTCGCCGCCGCCCGCGCCGAGCGGCGCGAGCCCCCACAGCGGTCGGGCGTACCCCTCCAGGTCGGCGGCCGCGTCGTCGTGGTGCGCGATGTTGACGCCGAGCGTGATCCGGGCGCCGCTCTCCCCCGCGTAGGGCACCAGCGGCTCGGCGAGCTCGCGCACGTAGTCCTGCAGGTCCTCACGTGCCGTTGCCGGCCGTCCGTCCGCGTCGTGGGCCATGAGCGGTCCGCCTCCCCTTGTCCGACGAAGTTGCGAGAACTTTCGCAACTCTGCCGGGAGGCGTCAACCGTCGTCCACCGACCTCACGCGCGGTCCGCCCGGTCCGCCCGGTCCGCCCGATCCTTCCGGGAAAACGACGACCGGCGGCCGCCGCGTGCGCAGACGCGGTGGCCGCCGGTCGGGGACGGTCCGGGAAATGCCTCGGATCAGACGTTGAACCCGAGGGCGCGCAGCTGCTCGCGCCCGTCGTCGGTGATCTTGTCCGGGCCCCACGGCGGCATCCAGACCCAGTTGATCTTCAGGTCGTTGACGATGCCCTCGGTCGCGGTCTGCGCCTGCTCCTCGATGACATCGGTGAGCGGGCACGCCGCGGACGTCAGGGTCATGTCCAGGGTCGCGACATTGCCCTCGTCGACGTGGATCCCGTAGATCAGGCCGAGGTTCACCACGTCGATCCCCAACTCGGGGTCCACGACGTCGTAGAGGGCCTCGCGGATCTCCTCCTCGGAGGCCGGCTTGAGGGCGGCTGCCTGGTTCTCAGCGGACTCGGTCATGCGGCGGTCTCCTTACTTTCCCGCAGCGCCGGACAGCGCCTGTGCGGTCGCGTCCTTCCACGCCATCCAGCTCAGCAGCGCGCACTTGACGCGTGCCGGGTACTTGGAGACGCCGGCGAACGCCACCGCGTCCTCCAGCACCTCCTCCATCGCGTCGTCCGGCTCGATCTGCCCCTTGGACTGCATCAGCTCCAGGAAGGTCTCCTGGATCTTCCGCGCCTCGGCGACGTCCTTGCCGACCAGCAGGTCGTTGAGCACCGACGCGCTGGCCTGGCTGATCGAGCAGCCCTGGCTCTCGTAGGAGACGTCGCCGATCACGGAGCCGTCCATCCGCACCCGCAGGGTGATCTCGTCACCGCACGTCGGATTGACGTGGTGCACCTCGGCCTGCCCGTCGCGCAGACCGCTCCCGTGCGGGTGCTTGTAGTGGTCCAGGATCACGTCCTGGTACATCGAGTCGAGCTTCACAGCGGCACCACCATCAACCGAAGAAGTTCCGGACCTGCTCCAGCCCGTCGACCAGGGCGTCGACCTCGGCCGGGGTGGAGTACAGATAGAACGACGCCCGCGTGGTCGCAGGAATTCCGTAGCGCAGGCAGACCGGGCGGGCGCAGTG
>WRCZ01000239.1 GCA_009783685.1 Actinomycetes bacterium | reverse complement strand
GGCGCTGCCCGACCCCCGCAGGGGCGCGAGGAACTGCGCGACCAGCCACGACGGCGCCGCGCCCGGCAACGGCGGCCAGGGAGCACCCCCAGAAGCCGAAGGGGCGCGAGGAACCGCGCGACCAGCCACCACGGCGCCGCACCCGGCAACGGCGACCAGGGAGCACCCCGGAAACCGCAGGGGCGCGGGGAACTGCGCGACCAACCACCACGGCGCCGCACCCGGCAACGACAGCCCACGCCACACGCTTGACCGAGAAACCCAGCCGATGCAATATATGCACATGCATGAGATAGCCGAGCCCGCCGCCCCAGGCGCCCGCCGCTTCCTGTTCCTGCTCGGCAGTTCCCGCGCCGGCGGCAACACCGAGACGCTGGCCCGCCGCGCCGCGGAACAGCTCCCGGAGCACGTCACGCAGCGCTGGCTGCGGCTGGCGGACCTGACGCCGCCGGTGTTCCAGGACGTCCGGCACGCCGACGGCGCCCGTTACCCGCAGCCCGACGGGCCCGCCGGGGAACTGCTCGCGGCGACCCTCGACGCGACCGACCTGGTGATCGCCTCGCCGCTGTACTGGTACTCGGTCAGCAGCTCCACCAAGCTCTACCTGGACCACTGGTCGGGCTGGCTGCGGGTGCCGGGCGTCGACTTCCGCGCGCGGATGGCCGGCCGCACCCTGTGGGGCGTGACCGCGCTGGCCGGCGACGACCCCTCCGACGCCGACCCGCTCGCCGGCACGCTGGAGCTGACCGCCCGCTACATGCGGATGCGGTTCGGCGGCGTCCTCCTCGGCAACGGCACGCGGCCGGGCGACGTCCTCGCCGACCACGCGGCCCTGCGCCGGGCCAAGACGTTCTTCACGCCGTGACGTGCCCCGGGGCCGTCACGTACCTCACGCCGTGACGGCCCTCAGGCCGTGATGTCGCGGCTGGTGAAGCGGGCCCAGGCCGCGGAGCCGAACACCGCGGCGTACATGGCCTGGAGGCCGAGGTTCTTGCCGATGCCGGTCCAGGTCACCGGGTCGCGCAGGAGGTCGGCGAAGCTCAGCCAGTAGTGCGTGAACAGGTACGGCTGGATGGCGTGCAGCTGCGGGAAGCTGTCGACGATCTGCACGGTGATGAGCAGGCCGACGGTGGTCGCCATGGCGCCGATGCCGCTGTCGGTGAGCGTGGAGACGAACAGCCCGAGGGCCGCGATGCCGACCAGCGACGCCGCGACGAGCAGCGCGATCAGCAGCGCCCTGAGCATGCCCTCGGGCAGCGAGAGGGTGGTGCCGGAGAGCGTGGTGACGTCCCCCACCGGGAACAGCGCGAAGCCCACCACCAGCGCCGACACCGCGGCCACCAGCGTCGCGGCCAGGCAGAACACCAGCACCGAGACGTACTTGGCGATCAGCAGCCGGGTGCGGCCGGCCGGGGCGACCAGCAGGTAGCGCAGGGTGCCGCCGCTCGCCTCGCCCGCGATGGCGTCGCCGGCGACCACGCCGACCGCCATCGGCAGGAAGAACGGCAGGGTTGCGGCCAGCCCCGCGAAGGTGAGGAACAGGCCGTTGTTGCTGACCTGTTCGATGAACGCCGGGCCGTTGCCCCGGTCGCCGCCCACCGAGCCGCCGCCGCGCGTCTCGATGCGCACCGCGATGCCGACCAGCAGCGGCACGCCCGCCAGCACCGCGCACAGCGCCATGGTCCGGCGGCGGCGGAAGACGGTGACCAGCTCGGAGCGGAACAGCCCCAGGGTCCAGAGCGGGCGCGGCGCCCGGACGGCCACCGCCGCCGCGGGTCCGCCCGCACCTGCCGTGCCGGACGGCCCGCCGGTGTGCCCGGCGGCCGCCTCCGGCTCGCCCACCGCCGGTCCGCCCGCCTTCGCTTCAGCCCGCGACATCGAATCCCTCCCCGGTCAGGGCCACGAACGCGTCCTCCAGCGAGGCGCGTTCGAGGCCGAAGCCGCGCACCCGCACCCCGGCGGCGACGAGCGCGGCGTTGATCTCGGCGAGATCGGGCACGGCTGCCGGGTCGGCGGGCAGGTCGCCGGTGACCCGCTCGCCCTCGGTGACCAGGCCGGTGACCCCGAGTCCGGCCAGCACCCGGGCCGCGTCGGCCGGGTCGGGACCGGTGACCGCCAGGCGCCCGCGGGTGCCCGCGGCCAGCTCGGCGACCGGCCCCTGGGTGATCAGCCGGCCGCGCGCCATCACGGCGGCGTGCGTGCAGACCTGCTCGATCTCGTCGAGCAGGTGCGAGGACAGGAAGACGGTGGTGCCGTCCGCGGCCAGCTCCCGGACCAGGGTGCGGATCTCCCGCATGCCCTGCGGGTCCAGGCCGTTGGTCGGCTCGTCCAGCACCAGCAGTTCGCGGGGCTGGAGCAGGGCGGCGGCCAGTCCCAGCCGCTGCTTCATGCCCAGCGAGTACGCCTTGGCCTTCTTGCCGGCCGCCGCGGACAGGCCCACCCGGTCCAGGGCGGCGGCCACCCGGACCCGGCGCGTGCGCGGGTCCGCGGTCGGGTCGGCGGAGTCGTAGCGCAGCAGGTTGTCCCGGCCGGACAGGAAGCCGTAGAGGGCCGGGCCCTCGATCAGGGCGCCGACCTCGGGCAGCACGCTCCTGGTGGACTGCGGCATGGGCCGGCCGAGGACGCGGGCGGTGCCCGCGGTCGGCGCGATCAGACCCATGAGCATGCGGATGGTGGTGGTCTTGCCGGAGCCGTTGGGCCCCAGGAACCCGAAGACGCTGCCGCGCGGCACCCGCAGGTCGATCCCGTCCACGGCGAGGGTGCCGCGGTACTGCTTGGCCAGACCGCGGGTCTCGATCACCACGTCGGTCCCGGCCCCGGCCACCGGGGCGGCCTGCGGCGGCGGGACGAACGGCTGTGCCATGCGACTCCTTCTCGGGCCTCACGCCCGGGCCCCGGGGGCCCGGAACGGGTGCCGCCCCGCCGTTCGGGCGGGGCGGCACCCCTTGCGGGCGTGCTACTTGGCGGCGGCGTTCGCCGCGTCGGTCAGCGCGGACTGCGTGACCGCGCCGACGTACAGGGTGCCGTCGTCGGTCAGCAGGGCGTTGACCAGACGGGTGTGGAAGACGGTGCCGGAACCGAAGGCACCGCTGACGTGCGAGCCGAAGCTGTTCATCAGCGACTCGGCGCCACCGTTGCCGTGCCGGCCCTTGAAGCCCTTGTCTGCGGGTCCGCCGGCGAGCGGGCCGCCCTGGGACTTCACCACGGCGATGGAGTCCCAGCCCTGGCCCAGCACGGTGGGCTCGGCGCCCTTCGTGCCGGAGCGGTCCCGGTTGTCCGGCCTGGACTGGTGCTGCGTGCCGCCCTCGGTGACCTTCACGCCCTTGGGCGCGGTGAAGGTGAAGGTGCTCGCCGACGGCGCCGAGAAGCTGACCCGGGTGTAGCCGACGTCGAACACCGCCTTGCCGCCGCCCTTGGGCGTCAGCGTGACCCTCAGCGGCACGCCGGTCTTGGCGTCCACCGCGATGCGGATCGCGCCGACCGTGGTGGTGTCGGCGTGCTGCGGGGTGACCAGCAGCTGGTACGCGCTGTGCCCGGCGACCCGGGCGGTGCCGTCCACCGTGATCGACGCGGTGCCGTCGGCCGCCTTGAGGATCTGCCGGGCCGCGTCCTGCGGGGTGGCCGGGACGTCCTGCGGCGTCGTGGACGCGCTGCCCTTGCCGGAGTCCTGCGGCAGGGTCTGGTGGTACGCCTGGTTGGAGGCGCTGTCGTACGCCCACAGCTGGGTGCCGTTGTGGATGATGCTGTACTCGGCGGCCGACTCGATGATCGAGATCTTCTGCTTGTCCTGGCCGTCGGCCGCGACGTGCAGGGTGTGGGTGCCGGCCAGCAGTTGCACGAGCTGCGACTGCGGCGCCGCGGGCGACTGGCCGCCGCGGCCCTGGACCTTGCCCGCCTCGCCGCCGAACATCGCGCCGCCGGCGCTGCCGGTCAGCTGCGACGGCAGGCCCAGGTCGGTGGTGACCTTCACCGTGCCGTCGACGGTCTGCGTGTCGGACGCCGCGATCTTCGTCAGGAGCTGCTCCGCGGTGATCGAGGGCAGCGAGGGGTTGCCGCTGTCCGCGAGCGCCGGGACCAGGCTGATGGTCGCGGCCGCCACTCCCGCGACGGCGACGGGCACGGCGTAGCGCGCCGCCTTGCGTGCGCGTCCCCCGCCGCCCGGCGCGTCCTCGTCGTCGTAGCGTGCCGGTTGGATCGGTGCCATTGGGTTCCTACCTCCGTCGTCAGCGGCGGTCAGCTGCCTTGCACTCGTCCACTCCCCGGGCCCCATTGTCACCCGGTCCGCCGTGAAGTGGTGTCTCCATCCCACCAAATCGGCCAAGGCGGCACATCAGCCGCCGGAAGCAACCCACCGTACGCCCCCGGGATGACGCGACGGGTGGGACGTACCCCGCCGGGAGCCGGGTCTTCTCCGGGTCGTCTCGGGGTCGGAGTGCGGAACTCGCCTGCCACGCAGGGCGTTCGAGGGACCGTCAGCCGGCGCGGGGCCCCGTCAGCCGGTGCGGTGCACCACCGCGTCGCACAGCGCGGCCAGCGCGTACTTGGCGTGGTTGTCCGGCAGCGGGTCGAGCAGCGCCCGGGCCTGGTGGGCGAGTTCCAGGGTGTCGCGGCGGGCCAGCTCCAGGGCCGGGTGGCGGCGCAGCAGTTCGAGCGCCTCGGCGTGCAGGGCGTCGTCGGTCAGGTCGGCGTCGAGCAACTGGTCGAGCCGCCGCTCCTCGGCGGTGGCGTTGCCGCCGGACTGCGCGTACCAGCGGCGGGCGTGCAGCACCGGCAGCGTGAAGATGCCCTCGCGCAGGTCGGTGCCGGGCGTCTTGCCGGACTCGTGGCTGTCGCTGGTGATGTCGAGGATGTCGTCGGCGAGCTGGAAGGCGGCGCCGATCCGCTCCCCGTACGTGGTGAGGATGCGCACCACCGACGCGTCGGCGCCGGACATCATGCCGCCGAACCGGCCGGAGACCGAGACCAGCGAGCTGGACTTGCCGGCGATGACCTCCATGTAGTGGTCGAGCGGGTCGTGGCCGGGCCGCGGGCCGACCGTCTCCATGATCTGGCCGGTGACCAGCCGCTCGAAGGACTCGGCCTGGACCCGGACCGCCTCGGGCCCGAGGTCGGCGAGCAGGTGGGAGGCGCGGGAGAACAGGAAGTCGCCGGTCAGCACGGCCACCGAGTTGCCCCAGCGGGCGTTGGTGCTGGGCACGCCGCGGCGGACCGCGGCCTCGTCCATCACGTCGTCGTGGTACAGCGTCGCCAGGTGCGTCAGCTCCACCACGACGGCGGCCGGGACCACGCCGGGGGCGTGCGGATCGCCGAACTGCGCCGAGAGCATCACCAGCAGCGGCCGGAACCGCTTGCCGCCCGCCTTCACCAGGTGCCGGGCCGCGTCGGTGATGAACGGCACGTCACTCTTGGTGGCCTCCAGCAGACCCTCCTCCACGGCCGCGAGACCGGAACGGATGTCGGCCTCGAGGGCCTCGTCCCACACGCTCAGCCCGAAAGGCTCGACGACGGTCACGAGGGGTACTCCTGTCGCTGATCTGACTCCCGGCCGCAGGTGCGGCCCGGAGTCTCCCTGGCTCTGGCGGCTCTGAGCTTCCGGCGCAGCCTGGTGCTGCTCATAACGGCAGGGTAGCCGGTCGCATGTGGATCACCGTCGTCGCCTGGCACTGCGACCAGGCCGCACCCGGTCACTGCACGTATAATCCTGATTACCGGAATTGCACACATTTGCTCCCCTCGGAAGGATGACGGGAGGGGCCCTGGAGACAGCAGGAGGGTGACGGGCGGATTGCGCACTCCTGGCCGCCTTGGCACGGATGCGGGCGTCCTCGTTCCGTAATGACCCGCCCCCGGGTGATCGGACCGTTCCGCCACCGGGGCAACTACACTCGCCAGAGCACCTTGTGACATGTCCTCGCTTCGGACGCGGTGACCCCGCGCCCGACCCGGCAGAGAGGAGGTGGATCGATGGCAGCCGGCTCCGACGGCCTCGGGGATCTCGGGGATCTCGACGAGAACGAGGCCGAAGCGCACGTGCGCGGTGTCTGCTTCAAGACCGGTCCGCCCGAACGGACCGGCGTGGAACTGGAGTGGCTGGTCCAGGACCGCTCCGACCCCAGCGCACTGATATCCGTCGACCGGCTCGACGCGGCCCTCGCGCCGGTCGAGGCCCCCGGGGCGCTTCCCCGGGGCAGCAGGATCACCCGCGAGCCGGGTGGCCAGGTGGAGCTCAGCTCCCCGCCCGCACCCGCGCTCGGCGCGTGCGTCGAGGCGATGGCCGCGGACCTCGCCGTACTGCGCGAGGCCGCCGACCAGGCAGGACTGGTCCTCGTCGGCCAGGGCCTCGACCCCTTCAGAAAACCGCCCCGGGTGCTCGACCACCCGCGTTACCGGGCGATGGAGGGCTACTTCGACCGCGAGGGCCCCTGGGGCCGCACCATGATGCGGCGCACCGCCTCCCTCCAGGTCAACCTCGACTGCGGGGACGACTCCCCCGGCGTCACCGGCCACCGCTACCGCTGGGCGCTCGCCCACCGGCTCGGCCCGGTCCTCGTCGCCGCCTTCGCGAACTCCCCGCTCGGCACCCGCGGCCCCACCGGATGGCTGTCCACCCGGCAGGCCACCTGGGGCCGGATGGACCCGGGCCGCACCCGGCACCCCCGCCACCACCCCGACCCCGGCACCGCCTGGGCCGGGTACGCGCTCGACGCCCGGCTGCTGTGCGTCCAGCAGGGGGACGCCGACCGGGACGGGGCCGAAGGCAGGGCCGGGGCCGGCGACGGCGACGGCGACTGGTCGGCGCCCCCGGGGCTGACCTTCCGGGACTGGCTGCGCGGCGCGGCCCCGGACCTGCGCCGGCCCACCCGGGCCGACCTGGACTACCACCTCAGCACGCTGTTCCCGCCGGTCCGGCCGCGCGGCTGGCTGGAGCTGCGGATGATCGACGCGCAGGACGGCGACGACTGGATCGTGCCCACCGTCCTGGCCGCGACCCTGATGGACGATCCCGTGGCCGCCGCCACGGCCTGGGCGGCCACCGAGCCGCTCTGCGCCGACCTCGGCGACCCCGTGGACCCCCTCCCCCGCGACGAGGTATGGCGGCGCGCCGCCAGGATCGGGCCGGCCGACCCCGATCTCGCCAAGGCGGCCCGCACCTGTTTCGCCGCGGCCGAGAGCGCCCTCGCGCGCTCCGCGGCCCCCGCCGCGCTGCGGCAGGCCCTGGCCTCGTTCGCCGAGCGCTATCCGGAACGCGGCCGATGTCCCGCAGACGACCAGTTGGACGCGCTGAGCCGCGCCTGACCCACTGGAAGGCTTCTCGTGACAAACCCTCGCACCACGAGCACCGGCATTGCCCGAAATACCGTCTCACCTGCAACTTCAGCCTCACAGCACCCGTCCGGCCCGTCCGTACCGCAGAGCGGCCCTGCGGTGCCGGACGCCGAGGCGGCCGCTGACGCCGCCCCTGGGGCCGCGGAACCCGCCGACCCCGCCACCCGCGCCCGGGCGGCGCTGGAGGCCGCCAGGCGGCGCACCATGGCCCTGACCGACCCGGTGTCCGAGGAGGACCTGGTCGCCCAGCACTCCCGGCTGATGTCGCCCCTGGTGTGGGACCTGGCCCACATCGGCAACCAGGAGGAGCTGTGGCTGGTCCGCGAGGCCGGCCGCCGCCCGGGGCTGCGGCCGGACCTGGACCACGTGTACGACGCGTTCCAGACCCCGCGTGCGGACCGGCCCGCGCTGCCGATGCTCGGCCCGGCGGAGGCCCGCGCCTACGTGGCCGCGGTCCGGGCCGAGACCGCGGAGGTGCTGGCGGAGGCCGACGTCTCGCCCGGGAATCCCGAGCCGCTGCTGGCCGGCGCCTTCGTCTTCGGCATGCTCGCCCAGCACGAGCAGCAGCACGGCGAGACGATGCTCGCCACGCACCAGCTGCGGAAGGGCATGGCCGTGCTGGACGCGCCCGCGCCGCCGCCCGCGCCCGCGGACGCCGCCGGGCTGCCGCGCGAGGTGCTGGTCCCCGCCGGGCCGTTCACCATGGGCACCTCCACCGAGCCGTGGGCGCTGGACAACGAGCAGCCCGCGCACACCGTCGAGGTCCCGGCCTTCTGGCTGGACACGGTGCCGGTCACCAACGGCGCCTACCAGGAGTTCATCGCCGCGGGCGGCTACCGCGACCCGCAGTGGTGGTCGCCCGAGGGCTGGCGCCACGTGCAGGACGCCGGGCTTCAGGCGCCACTGTTCTGGTCGCGCGCCGGCGACGGCTGGACGCGCCGCCGCTTCGGGCACGTCGAGCCGGTGCCGGACGACGAGCCCGTGCTGCACGTGTGCTGGTACGAGGCCGACGCCTACGCCCGCTGGGCCGGGCGGCGGCTGCCCACCGAGGCGGAGTGGGAGAAGGCGGCGCGGCACGACCCGGCGTCCGGCCGGTCCCGCCGCTACCCGTGGGGCGACCAGGACCCGCGGCCGGAGCACGCCAACCTCGCCCAGCGCCACCTCCAGCCGTCGCCGGCCGGCAGCCATCCCGCCGGGGCGGCCCCCAGCGGGGCGCGGCAGCTGATCGGCGACGTGTGGGAGTGGACGTCCTCGGACTTCGCGCCCTACCCGGGGTTCGCCGCGTTCCCGTACAAGGAGTACTCGGAGGTCTTCTTCGGCCCGGAGTACAAGGTGCTGCGCGGCGGCGCGTTCGGGGTATCGCCGGTGGTGTGCCGGGGCACGTTCCGCAACTGGGACTACCCGATCCGCCGGCAGATCTTCGCGGGCTTCCGCACCGCACGGGACGCGGCCCCCGGGGAGGGCGCCTGATGTGCCGTCATCTGGTCTACCTGGGCCCGCCGGTGCCGCTCGCACGGCTGCTGACCGAGCCGCCGCGCGGCCTGTACGAGCAGGCCTGGCGGCCGCGCAGGCAGCGGCACGGCACGGTCAACGCCGACGGGTTCGGCGTG
>WRCZ01000238.1 GCA_009783685.1 Actinomycetes bacterium | reverse complement strand
GCCTTCGCGGTCGACGCGAGCGGTGCCTTCTGGAACGGGTCGACGGTCAGCACCGCTACGTCGTTGTCGTACGTGGTGCCGTTGTACGACGGGTTGTTCCACTGGGTGGCGACCCAGCTGACGGTGCCGCCGTGGAGATCCGAGTGGGTGGCGTCGATCGGCGTGGGCAACTGGTCGGTACCGCTCACGATGTTGCCGTGCGCGTACCAGTTGTAGCCCTGGACGCAGTGCGCCGCCGTGAGGATCTTCGTCGGGCTGACCACCGTGCCGCCGCAGAAGAAGCTGACGTCGTCGGACGTGGTGGCGGTGCCCTTGCCGTCGTAGTACCAGAGCTGCACCATCCACGGCGCCTTGGCGAACGTCGTGGTGGTGCCGCCGATGATGTAGGGGCTGACCGTCGAGCCGGACGTGCTGCCGGCGAGCGCCGAGCGGGACGCGGTGCGCTGCTGGGCGTTGACGGCGGCGGCGACACGGGCCTGCGACTCGGCCTCGGTCGCCGTGCGTTGGGGTGCGGCCGCGGTGAACGTGTGCGGCTGCGGGGCGCCGTCGGCGTGCGCGGACGGGGCCGTGACGAACAGGCCCGCCGTGCCGATGGCGAGGGCGGCAACCGGGAGCGCCTTGATGCTGCGCCGCCCGGTCCTGACGCCCTTGTGGGCAGAGGACACTCAGAACTCCTGACGTTCGGATGTCGCGTGCCGCGGGCGCGTACGAACGACGCGCGGCGGCACCGGTGGGTGCGCGCAGGAGTGAGCGAAAGCAGAAAAAGACAGACCCGCCCGAACGCGGACGGGTCGAACTGGCCGCCGCGGGGCTGGATCCGAAGATGGTCTCCCCCCCACCTGCGGCTGGCCGATCATATGACCGCCAAACGGGTTCACACCACCCACACAGAATCCCGGACCCACAACTTTCGGTAAAGAAAAAAGGCCCTGCCCGCCGGTCGGAACCGGCGGGCAGGGCAGGTAGCACCTTCAATGACCGGGCGCGGGCCCGGCGTTGGGCTCAGTCGTTGTTCTGGCCCGGGGTGGTCTTGGCGATCTGCATCAGGAACTCGGCGTTGGACTTGGTCTGCTTCATCTTGTCCAGGAGCAGCTCGATCGCCTGCTGCTGGTCGAGGGCGTGCAGCACCCGGCGCAGCTTCCAGACGATGCCCAGCTCCTCGCCGCCCAGCAGGATCTCCTCCTTGCGGGTGCCGGACGCGTCGACGTCCACCGCGGGGAAGATGCGCTTGTCGGCGAGCTTGCGGTCGAGCTTGAGCTCCATGTTGCCGGTGCCCTTGAACTCCTCGAAGATCACCTCGTCCATCCGGGAGCCGGTCTCGACCAGCGCGGTGGCCAGGATGGTCAGCGAGCCGCCGTCCTCGATGTTGCGCGCGGCGCCGAAGAACCGCTTCGGCGGGTAGAGCGCGGTCGAGTCGACACCACCGGACAGGATGCGGCCGGAGGCGGGCGCCGCGAGGTTGTACGCGCGGCCCAGGCGGGTGATGGAGTCCAGCAGCACGACCACGTCGTGACCCAGCTCCACCAGGCGCTTGGCGCGCTCGATGGCCAGCTCGGCGACCGTGGTGTGGTCCTCGGCCGGGCGGTCGAAGGTCGACGAGATGACCTCGCCCTTCACCGACCGCTGCATGTCGGTGACCTCTTCGGGCCGCTCGTCCACGAGCACGACCATCAGGTGGCACTCGGGGTTGTTGGTGGTGATCGCGTTGGCGATCGCCTGCATGATCATGGTCTTGCCGGTCTTCGGCGGGGCCACGATCAGACCGCGCTGGCCCTTGCCGATCGGCGACACCAGGTCGATGATCCGGGTGGTCAGCACGCCCGGGTCGGTCTCCAGGCGGAGCCGGTCCTGCGGGTACAGCGGGGTGAGCTTGTTGAACTCCGGACGGCCGCGGCCGGAGTCGGCGCCCATGCCGTTCGCGGAGTCCAGCCGGACCAGCGCGTTGAACTTCTCGCGGCGCTCGCCGTCCTTGGGCTGCCGCACCGCACCGGTGACGTGGTCGCCCTTGCGCAGGCCGTTCTTGCGGACCTGGGCGAGCGAGACATACACGTCGTTCGGGCCCGGCAGGTAGCCGGAGGTGCGGATGAACGCGTAGTTGTCGAGGATGTCGAGGATGCCGGCGACGGGGATCAGCACGTCGTCCTCGGCCACCTGCGGCTCGCCGCCGGCGAAGTCGTCACGGCCCCGGCCACGGCCCCGACGGTCGCGGTAGCGGCCACGGCGCCGGCCGCGGCCCTCGCCGAACTCGTCGTCGTCCTGCTGGCCGCCACCCTGGCCGCCCTGCTGGTTCTGGCCGCCCTGGCCGCCGCCCTGCTGCTGCCGGTCGCCGCGCTCGCCGTCGCGGTTGCGGCGGTCGCGCTGCCGCTCCCGGCGGTCGCCGCGCTGCCCGCGCTGGCGGTCCTGGCGGTCGTCGCCGCCCTGCTGCTTGCCGTCGCCCTTGCCCTCGGCGGTGTCGGCGGCGGCCTCCGCGGCGCGCTCGGACTTGGCCTCGGCCTTCGTCTCGGCCTTGGCCTCGCCCTTCGACGCGGCCTTCTCGCCCTTGTCACCGGCGGGCTGGCCGGGGATCTCGATCTGCTGCGGCTCGGCCGGCGCGGTCGCGGTGGCCTTGCCCGCGGGGGCCTCCGCGGCGTCCCCGGACTGCTCCAGGCGTGCCCGCGAGGTGGCCCGGCGCTTGGGCTTCTCGGCCGCGGGAGCCTCGGCCGGCGCGGCGGCGGCACCGCCGCCCGCCTGGCGCTCCTTGATGGTCTCGATCAGCTGGCTCTTGCGCATCCGCGCCGTGCCCTTGATGCCGAGACCGGAGGCGAGCTGCTGGAGTTCGGCCAGGACCATGCCGTCCAGACCGGTACCGGACCGGCGGCGCCGCGCGGCACTGGGCGTGGCAGCACCGGTGGCAGGCGCAGCGGCGTCGGACGCGGCAACAGTGTTGTCTGCGCGCACGCCCATCAGATCGGTGGTGTCGCTCACGAAGGGTCCTTCCCTGGAGCGGACGTCGGCCTGAATGGCTCGGCGACCGGTCGTGCTGTCCGGTCTGGGCGTTTCCGCTGCTCAGAACCGGGGCGGTGGTCCGCCTGACGGCGGCAGAAATACATACGTGCTCTCGATAGCGAGGAAACCGGTGGAACTGTGGATCCCGTACCGAATCCGGAGCGTGCTCGACACTGCGAAGACAGGCTGCCCGACTCCCCAGTCAGCTGCCTATGCGGTGTGGGAGGCTCCCGGAAGACGTGTCGGCCGCTGCCTGACACGGCAGAGGCGGGGACACAGTGCATCGCGCCCACCGGGCGGCGAATGCTGACTTGAGATTAACACTACCGGATCCCACACATATTCCCCCTCTCTCCGACCGGCAATCGTGTCACTGCCCCCCTGCGAGGGGCAGGACGCTGGCTCCGGCCTGATCGAGCGCCAGACGGTTGGCGGCCCAGCCCTCACCCGCGAGCCGGGAGACCTTGTCCGCGCCCCCCTCGTCGCACAGCGCGAGCACGGTGGGCCCGGCACCCGACACGACTGCAGGGACGCCTTCGGAGCGCAGGCGGTTCACCAGAGCGATCGTCTCGGGCATGGCGGGCGCCCGGTACTCCTGGTGCAACCGGTCCTCGGTGGCCGGCAGCAGCAGCTCGGGGCGCCTGGTGAGCGCCTCCACGAGCAGCGCGGCCCGGCCGGCGTTGGCCGCCGCGTCCACATGCGGGACGCTGCGCGGCAGCATGCCGCGGGCGGTCTCGGTGAGCAGGGGGGCGGCGGGGATGAAGACCACCGGAATCAGCGACGGCGCGGGGTCCATCCGGATCGCCCGGGCGGCGCCGCCCTCGGTCCAGGCGACGGTGAAGCCGCCGAGCAGGCAGGCGGCGACGTTGTCGGGGTGGCCCTCGATCTCGGTGGCAAGTTCCAGCAGTGCGGTGTCGTCCAGCACGGCCGGCCCGCCTATGGTCACCGCGCGGGCGGCGATGATGCCCGCGCAGATGGCCGCGGAGGAGGAGCCCAGGCCGCGCCCGTGCGGGATGCGGTTGGCGCACACCACCTCCAGGCCGCGCGGCTGGCCGCCGAGCAGGTCGAAGGCGGTCCGCAGGGACCGTACGACCAGGTGCTTCTCGTCGCGGGGCAGCGTGTCGGCGCCCTCGCCCGCGATGTCGACGTGCAGGCCCGAGTCGGCGACGCGCACCACCACGTCGTCGTACAGCCCCAAGGCCAGGCCGAAGGCGTCGAAACCGGGGCCCAGGTTGGCGCTGGTCGCGGGGACGCGCACCCGTACTGCGGCGGCGCGGAACGCGGGACCGGCCATCGTTCGACGAATCTCCTTGTGCGGTGCGCCCTGCGGGCGCGGCTCCATTGCCGTCGCGGCTGGGCGGGAATGGCGGTTCTGGCATCCGCCGGATGCGGGGCACACTGCGGTGCCACCGAGGTAAGCCTATCGAAGGAAGGTTCTCCTGCGACATAGGGCGCACGCACCGCGCGCGATGCGTGTCGTCCGCCGCGCGTGCGCCCCCGCCGTCAGCGCAGGCCGAGGTGGTCGGCGGCCGCGTCGGCGTCCACCGGCACGGTCGTCGGCTGGGGCGCTCCGGCCACGGCCCAGTCGGGGTCCTTCAGGCCGTTTCCGGTGACCGTGCAGACGATCCGCTGGCCCGGGTCGACCCGGCCCTCCTCGGCGGCCTTCAGCAGTCCGGCGACCGAGGCGGCCGACGCGGGCTCCACGAAGACGCCCTCCTTGGCGGCCAGCAGCCGGTAGGCGGACAGGATCTGACGGTCGGTCACGGCCTCGATCAGGCCGCCGGACGCGTCCCTGGCCTCCTCGGCGAAGGTCCAGGAGGCGGGGTTGCCGATCCGGATCGCGGTGGCGATGGTCTGCGGCTGGCGCACCGGCGCCCCGTTGACGATCGGCGCCGAGCCGGCCGCCTGGAAGCCCCACATCCGCGGCTTGCGGGTGGACACCCCGTCCGCCGCGTACTCGCGGTAGCCCTTCCAGTACGCGGTGATGTTGCCCGCGTTGCCGACCGGCAGGACGTGGATGTCGGGGGCGTCCCCGAGCGCGTCCACGATCTCGAACGCGGCCGTCTTCTGGCCCTCGATCCGCACCGGGTTCACCGAGTTGACCAGCGCCACCGGGTACTTCTCGCTCAGTCCGCGGGCCAGGTCCAGGCAGTCGTCGAAGTTCCCGTCGACCTGGAGGATCCGGCTGCCGTGGACGAGTGCCTGGCCCATCTTGCCGAGCGCGATCTTGCCCTGCGGCACGAGCACCGCGCAGACCATGCCGGCGCGTACCGCGTAGGCGGCGGCCGAAGCCGAGGTGTTGCCGGTGGAGGCGCAGATGACGGCCTGCGCACCCTCCTCCTTGGCCTTGGAGATGGCCATGGTCATGCCGCGGTCCTTGAAGGACCCGGTCGGGTTCGCGCCCTCGACCTTGAGGTAGACGTCGCAGCCGGTCCGCTCGGACAGCAGCTGGGCCGGGACGAGCGGGGTGCCACCCTCCAGCAGCGTCACCACCGGAGTGCTCGCGGTGACCGGCAGCCGGTCCCGGTACTCCTCGATGATGCCGCGCCACTGGTGGGTGCCGGACATTCGGGGCTGGTCGATGGTTCCGTTGGTGCTGTTCATGGCGGCCTTACTCCCCTTCCACACGCATGATGCTGGCGACGCCGCGCACGGTGTCGAGTTTCCGCAGGCTGGAGACCGTCGCGGAGAGCGCGGCGTCCGGTGCGCGATGGGTGACGACGACGAGCGACGCCTCGCCGCCCTCCCGCCGCCCGCCGCTGCCCTGCTCGAAGGCGGCTTCGTCGCCGCTGCCCTGGTTCCTGCCCTGCTGGCGCACCGTGTCGATGGACACGTCGTGCTCGGCGAACACCGTCGCGACCTGAGCCAGGACGCCCGGTTTGTCCGCCACGTCAAGGCTGATGTGGTAGCGGGTGACCACATCGCCCATCGGGCTGACCGGCAGTTGCGTGTACGCGGACTCGCCGGCACCGGTGGTCGCCGCGAGCTTGTTGCGGCAGGCGGCCACCAGGTCGCCGAGGACGGCGGAGGCGGTGGGTGCACCGCCCGCGCCGGGACCGTAGAACATCAGCCGCCCGGCCGCCTCCGCCTCGACGAAGACGGCGTTGTACGCCTCGCGGACCGAGGCGAGCGGGTGGCTGAGCGGGATCATCGCGGGGTGCACCCGGGCCGTGACCGAGCGGCCGTCGGCGCTGCGCTCGCAGATCGCGAGCATCTTGACGGTGCAGCCCATCTTCTTCGCGGACGCGATGTCCGCGGCCGTCACCTCGGTCAGGCCCTCGCGGTGCACGTCGTCGATGGTGACCCGGGTGTGGAAGGCGATCCCGGCCAGGATCGCGGCCTTGGCGGCCGCGTCGAAGCCCTCCACGTCGGCCGTCGGGTCGGCCTCGGCGTATCCCAGCGCGGTGGCCTCGTCCAGCGCCTCGCTGTAGCCGGCGCCGGTGGAGTCCATCTTGTCGAGGATGAAGTTGGTGGTGCCGTTGACGATGCCGAGCACCCGGTTGACCTTGTCGCCGGCCAGCGACTCGCGCAGCGGCCTGATCAGCGGGATGGCGCCGGCGACCGCGGCCTCGTAGTACAGGTCGACACCGTGCTCCACCGCCTTGGCGTGCAGGCTGGCACCGTCGGCGGCCAGCAGCGCCTTGTTCGCCGAGACGACCGAGGCGCCGTGCTCGAACGCGGTGGTGATCAGCGTGCGGACCGGCTCGATCCCGCCGATGACCTCGACGACGACGTCGAGGTCGCCGCGTTTCACCAGCTCGGTCGCGTCCGTGGTGAGCAGCTCGGCGGGCACGCCCTCGCGCACCTTGTTGGGCCGCCGCACCGCGATCCCGGCCAGCTCGATCGGGGCGCCGATCCGCGCGGCGAGATCGTCCGCCTGCGTCGTGATGATGCGCGTGACCTCGGAGCCGACCACACCGCAGCCCAGCAGCGCCACCTTCAGCGGACGCGTACGCATCATCCGACCTCGTTTCTCGTCCTGCTCTCGACTTCCCACTGCCGTCCACCGCGTGCGGGCCGTGCCCCCGCGTGGACGCCACCAGTCTCACTCACCGGACGGGAGAAACCACGCCCTGTCCGGATCCCGAGACCGGTCGATCACCGGACGATATTGCGTCCGCCCGGCGATCTTGCAGTGAATTTCCGGTCAGCCCACGTCCAGGCGGAGCAGATCGTCCTCCGTCTCGCGCCGCACGATCACCCGTGCGCCGCCGTCCGCCACGGCCACGACCGGCGGACGCAGCGCGTGGTTGTAGTTGCTCGCCATCGCGCGGCAGTACGCGCCGGTGGCCGGCACCGCGAGCAGGTCGCCCGGCGCCAGGTCGGACGGCAGGAACGCGTCCTTCACCACGATGTCGCCGCTCTCGCAGTGCTTGCCCACCACCCGGCTGAGCATCGGCGGCGCCTCACTCGTCCGGGAGACCAGCGCGACGGTGTACTCGGCGTCGTACAGCGCGGTGCGGATGTTGTCCGACATGCCGCCGTCCACGCTGACGTAGGTGCGCAGCCCCTCCAGCGGCTTGACCGTGCCCACCTCGTACAGGGTGAACGCGGTCGGGCCGACGATCGCCCGGCCCGGCTCCACCGACAGCCGCGGCACCCGCAGCCCCGCCGCCTCGCACTCCCGGGTGACGATCTCGCCCAGCGCCTTGGCGATGTCCTGCGGCTCGCGCGGGTCGTCCTCCGAGGTGTACGCGATGCCCAGGCCGCCGCCGAGGTCGATCTCCGGCAGCTCCACCCCGTGCTCGTCACGGACGTCGCCGAGCAGCGACACGACCCGGCGGGCGGCCACCTCGAAGCCCGCCATGTCGAAGATCTGCGAGCCGATGTGGCTGTGGATGCCGACCAGTTCGAGGCTCTCCAGCTTCAGCACCCGGTGCACCGCCTCGGCCGCCATGCCGTCGGCGAGCGCCAGGCCGAACTTCTGGTCCTCGTGCGCGGTGGCGATGAACTCGTGGGTGTGCGCCTCGACGCCGACGGTCACCCGGATCTGCACCCGCTGCCGCACGCCGTGCTCCTGCGCGATGGCCGCGACCCGCACGATCTCCTGGAAGGAGTCGAGCACGATCCGGCCCACGCCCGCGGTCACCGCGCGCTCGATCTCGGCGGTGCTCTTGTTGTTGCCGTGCAGCGCGATCCGCTCGGCCGGCATCCCGGCGTCCAGCGCGACCGCGAGTTCGGTGCCGGAGCACACGTCGAGGTTGAGGCCCTCCTCGGTCAGCCACCGGACGACCGCGCGGGACAGGAACGCCTTGCCCGCGTAGAACACGTCGGCGTCGTTCCCGAAGGCGGCCCGCCAGGCGCGGCAGCGGGACCGGAAGTCCGCCTCGTCCAGGAAGTACGCGGGCGTGCCGAACTCCTCGGCGAGCGCCCGGACGTCCAGGCCGCCGACCTCGACGGCGCCGTCGGCGTTGCGGGTGACGGTCCGCGACCAGACGCGCTGGTCGAGGTGGTTCAGGTCGCTCGGCGGCGCCTGGTAGTGGCCCTCGGGGAGGACGTCGGCGTGGCGGGGACCTGCGGGGTGTGCGGAGCGGCTCACGTCTGTGCGGCTTTCTGTTCAGGGATCTCGGAGGTCTGGTGAGGGATCTCAGAGGCTCAGAGGTGGTCGGGGGCGCTGATGCCGAGCAGGAGCAGGCCGTCGGCGAGCACGATGCCCGTGGCGTCGGCAAGGCGGACACGGGCGGCGTGGACGGCCGAGGGTTTCTCGTCGCCCCGGGGCAGCGCTGGGCACTCGTCGTGGAAGCGGAGGAACGCGTCCGCGAGCCGCTCCAGATGCCGGGCCACCCGGTCCGGCGCCCGGCGCCGCGCAGCCGTCTCGACCACGCGCGGGAAGTCGGCGATGAGGCCGAGGAGTTCGGTTTCGGCGGGGTGGTGCGGGGTCGGCTCCGCCGGGGTGGGACCGGCGGGGGTGGGCTCCGCTGGTGTGGGACCGGCCGGGGTGGGCTGCGCTGGGGTGGGCTCGGCCGGGGTGCGCTCGGCCGGG
>WRCZ01000237.1 GCA_009783685.1 Actinomycetes bacterium | reverse complement strand
CGCAGCCCGGCGCGTTCCTGCCCAACGCGGCGAGCGCGAAGGCCGGGCTCGACGGGGAGGAGTCACCACGACGACGCACCGCGCACCCTGTGCCTGATCGGTGCCGGCCCCCGCGGCCTGTCCGTCGACGGAGTTCGGTGCGCTGGCTGCCCGCTGCCGGGATCCGGCCCGGGGTGAACGCGGTGACTCTCATCGACTGCGACGCCATCGCCCGCGCCGCACTCACCCACCCGCACTCATCCACCTCGTCCCGGAGGGATGGCGCCAGAGTCGTGAAGGCCGGGCGTCGTTGCCGACGCCCGGCTGAACCTCAGCGCTGCCGGCGCAGCGCGATCTGCGTGAGCTCGTCGATGTCGAACTGCGAGCGGCCCGGCGTGCCGTACCGGGTGATCTTGCCGCGGCTCACCCACTTGCGGATCGTCGCCTCGGACACGCCCGCGGCCAGCGCGGCCACGTTCGTGGGCACCAGCCGGTGGTGCGGCGGTTTGCCCGCGCGCTGCCGGCCGTCGCCGTCCGCGACGCCGCCGGCGGCGCAGTGATCGATGCATGCATGTCCGCGGTGTGTCCCCACGCGCACTGGATGATCCCCTTTCCCGGTGGTTCCGATGAGCCGCCACCAGGCGCGCAGCGCCGGCGTGCAGCCGTCCACGACACACTTTTCTGCCGGACACGTGAAATTCACTCGCGCCGGGTTGAACATGCGCAATCAATCCGCCCGACATCGCCGATCTTGAATTCACGAAATGATCGGCGGGCGGCAGCGCGGAAAAGCCGCCCGCACGCGGTCCGCACGGTGTTCCCGCGGACCCGAGCGACGTTCCATCGATGCTCCTTCACCAGGTGGTTCGTCCTGCACCCGCACCGGTCGTCGCCTGTCGCGGGCGGGGCCGGCCAGCGGGACGGTCCTGCGGCGGAAATGGCGGGGGAGTGGTGGCCATTTCCCCCGTGGTGGCGCCCGGACGTGAAATTCCCCGGGGTGCACACCGGAGGTTTCCACGGGGCCGTTCAGGGTGTCAACGCTCACCATGCGCGAAGTCGATCGGCCCTAAAGGCAGACTCCAGGTCCGCCCCATTTCCCTGTGGTCAGCTGGGGCCACCGACGTCGTCGCCCGAACCCAAGGAGATTCCTGTGACTGCCGACGTGACCATCGGCGGCGGCCCGCAGGCCGTCGACCTCGCGCGCCGCACCAGCGCCGACCTGCTGCAGCGCGTGGAGGACCGGCTGGGCGCCCTGCTGGCCGCCGAACGCGCCAGCTGGGCGCAGGTCGACGAGCGCACGACCGTGCCCATCGACGCGCTCGCGGAGCTGATCGCCTCGGGCGGCAAGCGGATCCGGCCCGCGTTCTGCATCGCCGGGTACCTCGCCGCCGGCGGCGAGGCGGCCGCCCCGGGAATCGTGGCGGCCGCCGCGGCCCTGGAGATGCTGCACGTCTCGCTGCTGGTCCACGACGACGTCCTGGACGACTCCAGCCGGCGCCGCGGACTGCCGACCGTCCACGCCAAGCACATCGCGCTGCACCACGACCGCGGCTGGCAGGGCGAGTCCCGCCGGTACGGCGAGGGTGTGGGCATCCTCGCCGGTGACCTGGCGATGTCCTACGCCGAGGAACTGATGTCCCAGGCGCCGGCGACCGCGTCGGCGGACTGGCACAAGCTGTGCTCCGAGGTCCTCATCGGCCAGTACATGGATGTCGCGGCGGCCGCCGAGTTCTCCGTCGATCCGGCCGTCTCCCGGCTCATCGCCCGCATCAAGTCCGGCCGCTACACCATCCACCGGCCCCTGGTCGTCGGCGCGAGCGCGGCCGGACGCACCGACCTGGCCGCCGCGTTCGCCGAGTACGGCGAGGCCGTCGGTGAGGCGTTCCAGCTGCGCGACGACCTGCTGGACGCCTTCGGGGACTCCGCCGACACCGGCAAGCCCGCCGGACTGGACTTCACCCAGCACAAGATGACGCTGCTGCTGGGCTGGGCCATGCAACGCGACGACTCGATCGCCACGCTGATCACCGAGCCCGGCCACAGCGGCGACGAGGTGCGCGCCTACCTGGTCGACACCAAGGTCCCCGACGACGTCGAAGCGCACATCGCCGGCCTGGTCGACCTGGGCTGCAAGGCCATCACGGACGCGCCGATCGCCCCGGTGTGGCGCGAGGAGCTGAAAGTCATGGCCCGCAAGGTCGCCTACCGCAACGCCTGAACACCCCCCGGGCAACGCGCCGGCGCCCGCGCCGGTGTGTTGCCCGGGGGAGTCGCATGCCGTTTGTTCACAGCCGTTTTCTGTTCCCACACCACCAGGGGTCCATCGTGTCTCACAGTGTCGCCACCCAGGCCTTCACCGACGAGGCGGAGCTGCGCCGCAGCAACCGCGCGATCGTCGAGCAGTACATGCACACCACGGGCCAGGACCGGCTGCGCCGGCACGAGCTGTTCACCGAGGACGGTGTCGGTGGCCTGTGGACCACCGACACCGGCTCCCCGGTGGCCACGCACGGCCGGGACCGGCTGGGCGAGCACGCGGTGTGGTCCCTGAAGTGCTTCCCCGACTGGGAGTGGTACAACATCAAGATCTTCGAGACCGACGACCCCAACCACTTCTGGGTGGAGTGCGACGGCCACGGCAAGATCTGCTTCGGGGACTACCCGCAGGGCTACTACGAGAACCACTTCCTGCACTCGTTCGAGTTCGAGGGCGGCCGGATCAAGCGGCAGCGCGAGTTCATGAACCCCTTCCAGCAGCTGCGGGCGCTGGGCATCCCCGTCCCGGAGATCAAGCGCACGGGCATCCCCACGTGACGTCGTCTCGAGTCCCCACCGCTGGAATGGAGTTACGGCATTGAACGACGTCGTGAAGGACGTCACCCGCGATATTCGTGTCCGGCGGGCGTTGCAGCAGCCCGAATGGAGCGATCTGTCGCAGCTGGCCCGGGTCGACGAGGCGCTCGCCGCCCGCCCCACCCTGGTCCAGCCCGACGACGTGGCCGCGATGCGGACGCTGCTGGGCACGGTCGCCGCCGGCCGGGCCCTGGTGATCCAGGCCGGGGACTGCGCCGAGGACCCGCAGGAGTGCCGGCCCGAGCACGTGACGCGCAAGGCCGCGGTGCTGGACCTGCTGGCCGGGGCGCTGGGCCTGATGACCGGCAAGCCGGTGCTGCGCGCGGGACGCATCGCGGGCCAGTTCACCAAGCCCCGCTCCGCCGCCAGCGAGATCGTCGACGGCGTCGAACTGCCCTCGTTCCGCGGCCACATGGTCAACAGTCCCGAGGCCGACGCGGAAAGCCGCCGCGCGGACCCGCTGCGGATCCTCACCGGCTACATGGCCGCCAGCGACGTCATCGACCACCTGGGCTGGCGGGAACGCTTCGCGGGCCGCGACGTGCTCACCCCGGCGGTGTGGACCAGCCACGAGGCGCTGCTGCTGGACTACGAGGTGCCGATGCTGCGCACCGACGAGCAGGGCCGGCTGTTCCTGGGCTCCACCCACTGGCCGTGGATCGGCGAACGCACCCGGCAGATCGACGGCGCCCACGTCGCGATGCTCGCGCAGGTCGTCAACCCGGTGGCGTGCAAGGTCGGGCCCGGTATGGAACCCGAGGAACTGCTGGCCCTGTGCGAGCGCCTCGACCCGTGGCGCGACCCGGGCAAGCTCACCCTGATCGCGCGGATGGGAGCCGGCCACGTCGCCGACCGGCTGCCGCGCCTGGTCCAGGCCGTCCGCGAGGCCGGCTACCCGGCGATCTGGCTCACCGACCCGATGCACGGCAACACCGTCACCGCGCCCAGCGGCCACAAGACCCGGCTGGTGGAGACCATCGCGCTGGAGGTGTCGAGGTTCGTCACCGCGGTGCGCCAGGCCGGCGGCGTGCCCGGCGGCCTGCACCTGGAGACCACGCCCGACGACGTCACCGAGTGCGCCACCGGCCGCGACGGCCTGGACCGCGTCGGCGAGCGCTACACCTCCCTGTGCGACCCGCGGCTGACCCCGCGCCAGGCCCTCACGGTGATCTCCGCGTTCCGGCCCTGACCCCGCCCCCCGCGCACCGCGCCATCGGGCCGGGCCGCACCCCCGAGGAGAAGGGGGTGCGGCCCGGCCCGCTGCGGTTCCGGGCTCGAACCGAAAAGGCCTCCGGGTTCAGCGCACGGGGCGGTGCCGGCGGGCCCTGCGGGTCCTGGAGACGCGGAAGTTGGCCATCATGCCCATGTCGGCGTGGTCGAACATGTGGCAGTGGTACACGTAGGTGCCCTCGTAGCCGGTGAACGTCGCCTGCAGTTTGACGGTCTCGCCGGGCATCAGCGGCACGGTGTCCTTCAGGCCGCTCTCCGGCCCGGAGGTGACCGGTTTCCCGTCGCGTTCCAGCACCCGGAACTGCACCAGGTGCAGGTGGAAGTTGTGCGGGGTGAACAGGTTGCCGTTGGTCACCGTCCAGATCTCGGTGGCCCCGTACTCGATCTCGGTGTCGATCCGGTCCATGTCGTAGGTCCTGCCGTTGATGAACGCCTCGCCGGTCAGCCCGGTCTCGTCCATGGCCAGCACGAAGCTGCGGTGGACCGTGGCCGGCGGCAGCGCCGGCAGGTGCCGCAGCGTGGCCGGGACCCGGCTGGTGTCCGCGGCCGGGCCGGTCACCCGGAACTGCAGGACCTGGCCGACCTGGTCGGCGGGATCGCCGGGCAGCTGCGGCGCGGTGTTGGCCAGCACCAGCGTGGTGCCGGCCGGGTAGCGGGAGAAGTCGACGACGATGTCGGCGCGCTCGCCGGGCGACAGCGCCACCGACGTGACCTCCAGCGGCTTTTCCAGCAGCCCGCCGTCGGAGCCGATCTGCTGGAAAGCCGAGCCGTCGGCCAACTGCAGCGTGAAGAACCGCAAGTTGGCGGTGTTGAACAGCCGGAAGCGGTACTTGCGGGCGGCGACGGTGAAGTACGGCCAGGCCTTGCCGTTGGCCATCAGCACGGTGCGGCCCGCGTAGTCGCCCATCACGTACACCAGCTGCCCGTCGTCGTCGAACCGCGCGTCGCGCAGCGCGATCGGCACGTCGTAGGCGCCCGAGGGCAGGTCCAGGCTCTGCTCGACATGGTCGGTCAGCAGGTAGGAGGCGGCCAGCCCGCGGTAGACGGTCTCGGACTCCATGTGGTGCGCGTGGTCGTGGAACCACAGGTTCGCGTGCGGCTGGCTGTTGGGGTAGGTGTACGTCTTGGTGCCGCCGCCGGGCGCGATCAGGTCCATGGGGGAGCCGTCGCTGCTGCTCGGCACGTGCGCGCCGTGCAGGTGCACCGAGGTCGGCACGTCCAGCCGGTTGGTCTGCCTGACCACCACGCGCTGCCCGGAGACCGCCTTGATCACCGGGCCGGGGAAGGCCCCGTTGAAGGTCCGCACCCGCGTGGTGCGCCCGGGCAGGATCTCGGCGTCCGCCTCCTTCATCGTCATCTCGTAGTAGGCGGCCGCCCCGGAGGTGAACGTCGGCTTGAGGACCTGCGGCACCGGCATCGGCTGCGTGAACTGCGCGATACCCGAGGCCGGGAGGTCGGCGGCCCGCGCGGGGCTGGAGCCGGCGCGCAGCAGCAGGCCCGCGCCACCGAGGCTGCCGGTCAGGGCCGCCCCTGCCACGAGGACGCTTCGGCGCTGGATCATGTCTTTCCCCCAAAAGGTGCTGTGAAGTCAGGGACGCAACGAAACCGCTGTTTCTGCTGCTGTTTCTGCTGCACAAAATGCCCGGCTCCGCCATGGAGGCCCTGGAGCCCTGCTGGAGAACACCCCGCGACCGAACCGGCGACCGAGCCGGTGCCCGGGGGCGGGGGGCGGGCCTGTGGCCGCTGTGGCCGCGGACTCCAGGCGACCTCGAGCCGGCTGGGCAAGACTCGCCGAGGTAACCGCGGCAACTGACCGCACACCCCGGCGTGTTCGCGCGACGCGCCGATCGGCCCCGGACAACGGCCTGCCCGGCGACGGCGGAGTGACTCGGTGTTCCCGGCCCCCACCGCGCCCGCAGCACCGCACCGCTGCACCGCCGGCACCCCCCCGGGGCGGTACCCGACGCCCACCGCCGGACCCCGGCACCCACGCCCGGGGCAGTCGATCCTCCGTTCGCCCCGCCCGAAGGGACACCATGACCACCACCCGACCCCGCCCCGGGGCCGCCACGCGCGCGGAAGCCGTCGAGGCCGCGCTGCGGCAGTTCTTCGCCGCCCGGCAGGCCGAGGCCGACGCGATCAGCCCGGCCTACGCGACCGCGGTCACCGAACTGGCGAGCTACGTGCTGCGCGGCGGCAAGCGCGTACGGCCGACCTTCGCCTTCCTCGGCTGGGTCGGCGCCGGCGGCGACCCCGACGGCCCGGACGCCGAGGCCGTGCTGCGCTGCTGCTCGGCGCTGGAGCTGTTCCACGCCTACGGCCTGATCCACGACGACGTCATCGACGCCTCCTCCACCCGCCGCGGCGCGCCCGCCGCGCACGTGCTGTTCGCCGAGCAGCACCGGGCCCGCTGCTGGTCGGGGGACGCGGACCTGTTCGGGGTGGGCGCCGCGATCCTGGTCGGCGACCTCGCCCAGGGCTGGGCCGACGACATGATCCGCACCTGCGGGCTGCCGGAGCAGGCCCTGGCCCGGGTGTCCCCGGTGTGGTCGGCGCTGCGCACCGAGGTCCTGTGCGGGCAACTGCTCGACCTGACCGCCGAGGCGGCCGGCGAGGAGGACATCGACACCCCGGTGCTGGTCGACCAGTACAAGACCGCCTCCTACACCGTGGAACGGCCCCTGCACATCGGCGGCGCGATCGCCGATGCCGACCCCGAACTCATCGCCGCCTACCGGGCGTTCGGCATCGGCATCGGTGTCGCCTTCCAGCTGCGCGACGACCTGCTGGGCGTGTTCGGCTCCCCGCGAGAGACCGGCAAGCCCTCCGGTGACGACCTGGTCCAGGGCAAGCGGACCACGCTGTTCGCCGCCGCGCTGAAGTACGCCGACGAGCAGGACCCGGACGCCGCGAAGTTCCTGCGGGCCAAGATCGGCACGGCGATCACCGACGAGGAACTGGCCCAGATGCGCGCCATCATGACCGCCGTGGGAGCCGTCGACCACGTGGAGCGCGACATCGCCGCCCGCACCGACCGGGCCCTTGCCGTCCTGCGGGCCAGCACCGCCACCGACGACGCCAAGGACCAGCTGACCGCGATGGCCATCCGCGCGACGCAGCGGACCTCCTGACCCCGCCGCGCCGCGCCCCCCGGGCGTCCGCCTGCTCCAACGCCCCGCAGCAGGCGGGTGCCGGGCCATGACCAGGACACCCCCCGCCGCCGCGCCGCACCCCGGCTCGCCTTGCGCGGCGGGCGCGTCCGGTCACCCCTCTTTTTCGTTTCCGCGTTCGTTCCGATCCGCCCGGACATCCACTTCAGGAGCATGGCATGAGGCCACCGAACCACGTGCGTATCGCCCAGACCGCCTGGCCCGCGCAAGTCGACCCGGCGGCGTTCGGCCAGGCCACCTCCAAGCTGGCCGCCCACGTCGCCGGCAAGGTCGAGGCCGACGGCGCGATACGCGAGGACTGCCGCAGCAGGGTGCTGGAGTCCGCGCTCGCCCTGACACTGATGACCCGCACCCAGCTGGCCTCGCCGGCCCGCGACCGGGTCCTGGCCTACCTGCGCGGGCACCTGGACACCCCGCACGAGTTCGACCGGGTGCTGGCCACCCTGGCCGTCGGGCGGGCCGCCGCCGGCGGGCAGCCGGCCGGCGACTCCGACCTCATCGACAAGCTCACCGACGCGCTGCTGGGCGCGGCACCGGAGTTCATCTCCGCGCGCCGCCGCCGGATGCTGTACGCGGTGCTGTCGGTGCTGGGCTGCACCCTGCCGGCCGGCGTGGTCCCGGCCGCCGACGAGGCCGCCCCCACCGACCCCATCCACTCCTGGGCCGCGGTCCAGCAGGCCGCCGTCACCCTCATCCTGTCCAGCGCGGCCGGCGTCAGCAACAAGGCCACCGCCGCCGCCCTGGACACCCTCACCGCCACCGCCCCGGCCACCGCGGTCTGGGAGGGCTACGTCCTGCTGCACCTGCTGGCGCTGCACGCCCTGGCCGGCGTTCCCGGGCAGGAGGCCACCGTGCGCGGCGGGGTGGAGCAACTGCTGCGCCACCAGCGCGAGGACGGCGGTTTCCCGTTCGTGCTGGAGATGCAGAACTGGTGCACCTCCACCGCCGCGATCGCGCTGGCCGCGGCCGGCGGCGCCCCCGCCCAACTGCGGTCCATCGCCGACCTGTTCGCCGCCCACCAGGACGACGCGCCGCAACGCGACCTGGCGCTGGCCCTGGCCCGCGGCGCGGTCCTGGACGGCGGCTGGTCCATCGGCCCGAACGTGGCGCAGACCGACGTCGACTGCACCTCGTGCATCCTGGAGTTCCTCCAGGACACCGACCCGGCCGCCTACGCCGCCTCGATCCGCCGCGGCGTCGACTCGCTGCTGGCGGTGCAGAACAGCGACGGCGGATTCCCCACCTACGTCGCCGGCGCCACCTCCGAGCCGTGCATGACCGCGGCCGCCGTCAACGCCCTGGCACCGCACCCGGCGACCGCACCGGCCCGCCGCCGCGCCCTGGGCCTGCTGGCCGACAGCCAGCTCGCCGACGGCGGCTTCGAACCCGGCTGGAGCCGCAGCCGCCTGCACACCATGTTCCGGGCCCGCCTGGCGGCCGGCACCGCCGAAGTCGGCGACACCCGCACCGCCGCGATGGCCGAGCGCATCGAGACCTCCGTGCACCGGACGCAGAACCCCGACGGCGGCTGGGGCATGCAACCCGGCGACCCCAGCGACGACATCAGCACCGCCTACGCCCTGATCACCCTGTGCGCGTCGCAGTCGAGCGAGCCGGTCGGCCGCGGCCTGGCCTGGCTGCTGCAGCGGCAGAACACCGACGGCAGCTACGACGGCCCGCCCGACATGGTCGGCCCCCGCCCGTTCGCCTACCACCTGCCGATCCTCACCGACATCCCGGTGCTCCTGGCGTTCGG
>WRCZ01000236.1 GCA_009783685.1 Actinomycetes bacterium | reverse complement strand
TGATGCGGGGGAGGAGGGGCGGCCACCGGGTGCCGGCGAGCCGTCTGCCGGAGGCCGCGGTTCCGGCGTCCCGGTGCCGCTCCCGCGGGAAGGAGACTCCGGCCGCCGGCCGCGTCCCCAAGTGGCTCCCGCGCCGCGGATGACCGGCGTCCCCGCGGGCGCCGACTCCCTGCGAACCGCCAACGCGCCCTTGCTGCCCGCCTGTTGACCGTCAGGTGTGACGAAATCGGGACAACCCCGAGGGGCGGGCCCGCATCTGCCTTCGTGACCGCACCACTCACAGGGGAGTCACAGGTGACAGAGCAGGGGGAAGACCACCGCTCCGGGAAACAGGACGGAGCGAGGGCACGCACGCTCAGGCGGGCACTGTGGGGCGCCGGCATCGCCGTCGCGGCCACCGCCGCCATGATCGCCGTCACGCTGCCGAGGGGAGCCTCGGCGCACGGCGGCAGCACCACCGCGGACGCCACGGCCCCGGCCGCACGGCCGGGACAGGACGGCACGGGCACCACCGCCGTGACCGAGAACGCCGCGCCGCAAGGACCGCAGACCGGGATCGGGCCTCTGACCAAGGCCGAGGTCGACCGGGCCAGGTCCCTCGCACTGCGGCACGCGCCGCGCGGCCTTCGCACCGCCGACGGCACGCAGGGCGCGGAGTACCTCGACACCGACCTGGTGGACGCGCCGGACGCCACGGCCGGCACGCCGCGCCGCGTCGAGGTGCTGTCCTACGACTACGGGCACGACCGGCTGGTGAAGCAGACCGTCAACCTCGCCACCGGGACCGTGGAGCGCACCGACACGGCGACCGGCGTCCAGCCGCCGCCGTCCGGCGACGAGACGCGGCGGGCGGCCGCGCTGCTCATCAAGGACCCGCTCGGCCGGGCGCTGCGCACCGACTTCACGGCCGCCACCAGGGGGCAGACCCTCACGTCGCCCGACCAGCTGCGGCTGCGCGGCATGTCCTTCAACGCCGGCGAGCAATCCGCGCCGGCCGGCCTGGACAAGTGCGGGACCCACCGCTGCGTCCGGCTGTTCACGCAGGTGAGGAACGGTCCCTGGATCGACACGACGGACTTCGTCATCGACCTCAGCGACCACACCGTCGGCCGGATCGACTGAGAGCGGAGAACTCGGCAATCATGCGCACACCCAACGCCCGCCGCGCGCTCGGCGCGACCTCGGCGCTGCTGCTCCTGCCCGCCCTGTTCACCGGGGCCATGACCGGAAGCGCCGCAGCCGCCCCGCCCACGGCCCCCGCCACGGCGGAGCACGCGGACACCGCCCCGGCCTCCGCGCCGGCCACCTGCGGCACCGCACGGCCGATCACCCGGAAGCTGCCCGGCGGCACCACATGGACCATGTGCTGGCGGATCAGCGGCACGAAGGGCCTGGTCCTGGAGAAGATCGCCTACCAGCCGAAGAAGGAGCCCAAGCCCATCACCGTACTGGCCTCGGCGGCACTCGCCCAGGTCGACGTCCCCTACGACTCGGGGTCGGTGGAGTACAACGACCTGTCGGACATCGGCTTCGGCAACACGGCCGTCGACATCGGTCCCGCCGAGTGCCCCGGCGGCGCCATCAGTTCGGCGTACATCCCCCAGCAGGGGCAGAACGTCAAGGCGCTGTGCGTCACCACCGCGCCGCACGGCTACGCCTACCGCAACGACGACTACGACGCGCACGGCAACGCGAAGAGGTACACCGCGCAGGGCAGCGACCTCGTCGTCTTCTCGGTCTCCCAGCTCGGCTGGTACGAGTACGTGACCCAGTGGAACTTCTCCGACGACGGCACCATCACCGCCAAGGTCGGCGCCACCGGCGACCTCTCGCCGAGCGACTACAGCGGCCAGGGCACCGGCTGGCCGATCGGCAAGGGGAACCACGACCGGGCCACCAGCCACTACCACTCCGTCTTCTGGCGGCTGAACTTCGACCTGGACGGCTCGTCCCGGGCCAAGGTCGAGCAGTACGACACCGGGAAGGCGGGACGGGGCAGCGGTGCGGCCATTCTCAAGACCACCAGGACGCCCGTCACGAAGGAGCTGGCCGCCACCTCCGCGCTGCGCCGCTGGTGGCGGGTGGTGTCCACGGCGGGCAGGAACAGCGACCAGCACCCGCGGTCCTGGGAACTCGTCCAGCAGCACTCGGACCACTACGACGCCCACGCCTACACCTCGAAGGACCTGTACGTCACCCAGTACCGGGCCTGCGAGCAACTGGCCGGCGGCAACAGCGATCCCGCGTGCGCCGGCCGCGGCACGTCGGTCGACAAGTGGGTCGACGGGGAGACGCTCACCCACCCGGTGATGTGGGTCAACGTGGGGTTCCACCACATCCCGCGCGACGAGGACCAGACCCCGATGCCGCTCCACTGGCAGGGCTTCCAGCTGGTGCCCCGGGACGTCACCGCGATGAGCCCCCTCACCCCTGACGCCCTCGCCGGCAACAACGGCCGGGGCCACTGACCCGTCCCGTCCGTCCACCCCGCGCCCCGCCCGGCACCACCGGGCGGGGCGCGGCGTTCACCGCCGCGGGGGACGGCGGCGGCAGGTCACAACCGCGTGGCCGTACGGACCAGCCCGGCCAGGGCGAGGGAACGGCTGTGCGCGGGCCAGGCGATGTGGGTGACCACGGGCGGCGCGTCGCTCAGGGGGACGGCGGCGTGCTCGGCCCACAGCCAGGAGCGGGCGGACTCGGGGAAGACGGCCGCCGTACGGCCGAGGGCGATCAGCTGGGCCAGCTGCGTCTGGTCGTGGATCTCGGGGCCCGGGCCGGGCGGGAACGTGCCGTTGCGGGCCCAGCGGGCGAGCGGAAGACCGGGGATGGCGCCGGCCTCGGCCACGGAGAGACTCGTGCGCGCGGCGAGGGGGTGGCCGGCGGGCAGGATGGCGATCTGCCCCTCGGTCATCAGCTCCTCGCTGTCGAACCCGGCGAGGGAGTTGAACGGCGCGTGCATCAGCGCCACATCGGCGCGGCCGTCACGCAGCATCCCCGCCTGCTCGCAGGTGCCGCTCGGCAGCACCTCGACCTCGGCGGCACCGGGCTCGGCCGCGTACGCGTCGAGGAGCTTGTGCAGCAGCTCGTGGGACGCGCCGGCCTTCACCGCCAGCACCAGGCGGTCGCGGGTGGCCCCCGGGCGGTCGGCGCCGCCGGCGCGCCGGGTGCGGCGGGCGGCGGCCGCGGTCGCGTCGAGGGCGGCGCGGCCCTCGTGCACCAGGATCTCCCCGGCGCCGGTCAGCGAGACGCCCCGGCGGTTGCGGGTGAGCAGGGCGACGCCGAGCCGCCGCTCCAGCTGCTGGATCGCCCGGGTCAGCGGTGGCTGGGCCATGCCGAGGCGCTCGGCGGCGCGGCCGAAGTGCAGCTCCTCGGCGACGGCCATGAAGTACCGCAACTCGCGCGTCTCCAGCGTGTCCATGGCCCGAGCATACGTCGGTGATACCCGGCGGGTATGACAGGCCACCGCGCCGGTATTGGCTGCGCCACCGGTCCGCGGGCGACCATCGGCGGCAGGAGCGCACCGCGGACCGCGCGGGTGAACCGCACGGACACGCCGTGCCGCCGGCGCCCGGCGCACCGGGTGGCGGGCAACGCTCCCCAGTACCCACCTCAGCAGAAGGACACAGGCATGAGCACACCCTCCGCGTCCCTGCCCGGCGGCACCTGGCCGCTCGGCGACCTGACCGTCTCCCGCGTCGGCTACGGCGCGATGCAGCTCGCCGGCCCCGGGGTCATGGGCCCGCCCGCGGACCGCGACGGCGCGCTCGCCGTCCTGCGGGAGGCCGTCGCGCTCGGGATCACCCATGTCGACACCGCCGGGGCGTACGGACCGCGCGTCACCAACCAGTTGATCCGCGAGGCCCTGCACCCCTATCCGTCGTCGCTGCACCTCGTGACCAAGGTCGGCGCGGTGCGCGACGAGCAGGGCGGCTGGCCCCCCGCCCGGCGGCCCGAGGAACTGCGGCGTGCCGTCCGGGAGAACCTCGACGACCTCGGCCTCGACGCGCTCGACGTGGTCAACCTCCGCTTCGGCGACGCTCAGGGACCGCGGCCCGGCTCGCTCGCCGAGCCCTTCGAGACCCTCGCCGAACTCCGGCAGCAGGGCCTGATCCGGCACCTCGGGGTGAGCAACGTGACGGCGGACCAGGTCGCCGAGGCGCGGGGGATCGCGCCGATCGTGTGCGTGCAGAACCTGTACAACCTCGCCCACCGCCAGGACGACAAGCTGATCGACGACCTCGCCGGCAAGGGCATCGCCTACGTGCCCTTCTTCCCGCTCGGCGGCTTCACCCCGCTGCAGTCCACGGCGCTGTCCGCCGTGGCCGCCCGGCTGGACGCGACGCCGATGGCCGTCGCCCTGGCCTGGCTGCTGCGGCGGTCGCCGAACATCCTGCTGATTCCCGGCACTTCGTCGGTGGCGCACCTGCGCGAGAACGTGGCCGGCGCGGGACTCCCGCTCTCCGACGCGGACCTCGCCGAGCTGGACAGGATCGGCCGCTGAGCTGGACGCACCCCCGCCCGGCGTGCCGGGCGGCGCGGCTCAGCCGGGAACCGCCGCGCCGGGCCGGCCCGCCGCGGCCTCGCGCAGCGGCCCGGTGAGACGCTCGGCCATCAGCCGGTAGCCCTCCGGGCCGGGGTGGAGGCCGTCGGGCAGCAGGCCGGCGTCCCGCGCGCCCAGGACGGTGCGGCCGTCGATCACCTGGAGGTGGCGGTCGCCGAGCCGTTGCAGGGCGCGGGCGACGGAGGCGACCGTGTCCCGGACGTCGGCGAGGGTCATGCCGGCGGCGTTGGGCTTGTCCTCGCGCGCCGGGGAGACGATCGGCGAGATCACCGCGAGGGGCGTCCGCGGATGGCGCTCGCGGATGGCGCCGACGAACGCGGCCACCCGCCCGGGAAGCGTCCGCGGCCCGTAACTCGCCGCACCGTAGACGTTGATGCCGAGGCACAGCGAGACGAGGTCGGCCTCGGCCTCGGCGATCGTCTGGGCGGCCACCGTGTCCAGGTGGCACTGACCGGCCACCCCCAGGCAGGTGAGGTCCCAGCCGAGTGCGCGGGCCACCAGCGCCGGCCAGGTCTCGCTGGGTCCGGGGGCGGTGTCGCAGTGGGTGATCGAGCTGCCGTAGGTGATCCAGCGCGGCCGGGGTTCCGGTGCGGCGGGCGGCTCCAGGGTGCCGTCCAGGGTCAGCGGCCCGACGGTGATCTCGCCGAACTGCGGCAGCCACACCTCGACGTCCTTGGTCCCGGCCGGCAGGCGCACCCGGTGCACGTTCGAGCCGGCGTGCTGCGGCCGTCGCGCCCACAACTCGCCGTCGACCAGCACGTCCAGCGGCGAGACCCGGTCGTCGGCCGCCGTGATCTCCAGGGTCAGCTTCCTGGCGTCGGTGCGGACCGCCGCGCGGACACCGGCGGCCATCCGGGCGACCCGGCCGAGAGCCGGGGCGAACGCGGTGTCGAGCCGGGCCGGCGGCAGGCGCCACGGCCGCCAGGCGGAACCCGCCGGCGTCCACGCGACGCATCCGCGCCAGACGTCCGGCGCGTCGTCCGGCGTCAGGCGCAGGCTTCGTCTGTGGTCCATGGTCCACTCTCCCATCCGTCGTTCTCCGCGCGGACGGTGCCCTGCGCGCCGCGCTCGCCGCCGCCTCGGGCTCGAAGCGGCGGCGCTCCGGTCGCCGGACGGCGCGCCGGGGCCGTCCGGCCGCCGCCTGCGGGCGGGCAGGAGACGGCGGTTGCGTCCACCGGCCGGTGGCCGGTGGCCGGTCATCGACGGCCGGCCGCCGCCGGCCGGTTCACCAGTTGGTGAACGCGCCGTCAGGGGTGCGCAGATGGGGCCGCTCGTCGGCCACCGCCTGGTAGCGCCGGGCCTCGTTGCGGTCGATGTCCACCCCGATGCCGGGGACCGCGCTGCGCTCGATCCGGCCCGGCAGCACGGTGGGGCGGACGGTGAACAGCCCCGCCACGACCGACTCCGGCTCCGTCTGGTGCTCCTGGATCGCGACGTTGGGGCAGGCCAGGTTGAGCTGGAGGGAGGAGGCGGCGGTGACCGGGCCCAGCGGGTTGTGCGTGGCGAGCCGGATGTAGTGCGTCTCGGCCATGGCGGCGATCTTCCTGGCCTCCGTCAGGCCCCCCACCACGCCCACGTCGAGGCGGGCGTAGTCGATCAACTCCTCCTCGACGAGCTGCCGGAACTCCCACTTCGAGCCGAACTGCTCGCCCGCGGCCAGCGGCACCCCGGTACGGGTCCGCAGCATCCGGTAGCTGTCGGGGTTCTCGCTGCGCAGCGGGTCCTCGACGAAGTAGGGCCGGGCGGCTTCGATCTCCCGGCACAGGGTGACGGCCTCCGGCGGGTCGAGGCGGGTGTGGACGTCGAGGATGAGCTCCACGCCGTCCCCGACGGTGTCGCGGACCTGGTGGAAGAGAGCCACGGTGTCGCGCAGGCAGCGCCGGGGGTCGAGGACGCCGTCCTCGTCGTGCACGGCCGAGAACCGCAGATGGCCCCAGCCCTCGGCGACCAGCGACCGGCAGCGGTCGAGGAAACGCTCGCGGTCGTGGTAGCCGTCGCCGACGTGGACGTACGCCGGCACGTGGTCCCGCACGCGGCCGCCGAGCAGTTCGTGGACCGGTACCCCGAGGGCCTTGCCGCGGATGTCCCACAACGCCACGTCCACGGCGGCGATGGCGGCGGAGAGGAACCGGTCTGCGGGGAAGAAGCCACGCCGGAACATCACCTGCCACAGGTGCTCGATCCGTGCCGGATCCTCGCCCACCAGCAGCTCGGCCAGGTGCGCGAGGCCGCCGGCCACCGCTCTCTGCCGTGACCGTATGCCGACCTCGCCGAGCCCGTGGATGCCCTCGTCCGTGTCCACGGCCACCAGCATCATGCTGTCGCCGTGGTCGGGGAGAGTGAGCACTTCGAGGCCGGTGATCTTCATGGGACTCCTCAGGGCCGATGGACGATGAGAACGTTCCCGCGTTTCTGAGAATCGTTCGCGGTGCATCATCGCCGCACGCCGGCCGTCCCGGCAAGACCCGCCAATGTTCTGCGTTCTTTTCGTCGCAACACTCTTGACGCTCGCGGGAACGTTCGCAAAGCTTCGGTCCATTCGCCGCACCTTCGACCCGAGAGGCCACCCCGTGGCAGTCACGATCAGGGAAGTCGCCAGCGCCGCGGGAGTCTCCGTGTCGACGGTGTCCCGCGCCTTCGTCTCGCCCGAGCAGGTCCAGGCGGCCACCCGGCAGCGGATCATGGAGGCGGCGGCCAAGCTCGGCTACGCGCCGAACCCGGCTGCCCGGTCGCTGCGCGGCGCCGGCACCAACTCCCTGGGGCTGATCATCCCGGACATCGCCAACCCGTTCTTCCCGCCGATCGTCAAGGCGATGCAGGCCCGCGCCCGGCGCCAGGGCTACACGGTGCTGGTCGCCGACAGCGACGAGCGGGAGGCCGACGAGCTGGAGACGATCGCCGCCGTCTCCAAGAAGGTGGACGGCCTGATCCTGTGGGCCTCCACGCTCAGCGAGGAGCGGCTGCGCGAACTGACCGGCCAGATGCCGCTGGTGCTGGTGAACCGGCACGTGCCCGGCATCCCCGAGCTGCACATCTCGCTGGAGGCCGGGATCCACCAGGCCGCGGAGCACCTGCGGGCGTACGGCCACCGGCGCTGCGTGTTCGTCAACGCCTCGCGCGCCGAGCTCAGCCGCGGCAAGTCCATCCAGGAGTCCTTCGAGGCGCTCGATCTCTCGCTCGTCGAACTGGGCCCCTACGAGCCGCGGTTCGAGACCGGCGTGCACGCCGCGACCCTGGTCGCGGCGCACGAGGCCACCGCGGTCGTCGCCCACAACGACCTGGTGGCGCTGGGCGTCCTGCACCAGCTGGCCAAACTGGGCGTCTCCGTGCCCGACCAGGTCAGCGTGATCGGCATCGACGACACGCTGCTCGCCTCCGTGTCCACCCCGAGCCTGTCCACGATCCGGATCGACCCCGAGGAACTGGCGCGCCAGGCCAGCGACCTGCTGATCGACACCATCGCCGGCAAGGGCGGCGACGGTCCCGCGCCCCTGGTCGAGGTCGGCTCGCGCCTCGTTCCCCGCGCCTCCACCGGTCCTGCGCCCCGCTGACCGGCCCGCCCCACGCCGCGACACCTCCCGCGGCACCCCAGCACGACACCCGCATCGATCCCGCACGCCTCTCTGGAGATGAAATGTTCCGTATATCCCGAAGAGTGATCAGAGCGACGGCCATCGGAGCCATCGCCACCCTGTCGGCGACCGCGGCCACCGCGTGCTCCTCCGTCACCCCCGGCAAGTCCGGCGGCGACGGCGGGGGAAAGACCGTGCTGCGCGTCCAGGGCATGCCGCCGGGCACCGACAAGGCGGGTCTCGCCCAGTTCACCAAGCAGGTGGCGGAGTTCGAGAAGGCCAACCCCGACATCAGGATCCAGGGCTCCACCACGGTCTTCGACCCGCTGACCTTCTCCGCCAAGCTCGCCGGCGGCAGCGTCGAGGACGTCATCAAGGTCCCGCTCACCGAACCGCAGCGGCTGATCGCCCAGGGCCAGGTGCAGCCGATCACCGGGCACCTGAAGGAGTGGGACCACTTCAAGGAGTTCAACCCGCAGGTGCTCAAGCCCCTGTCGGACGCCGCGGGCGGCGTCTACGGCGTGCCGCAGAACCCGTACGCGCAGGGCCTGGTCTACAACCGCGACCTCTTCGAGCAGGCCGGACTCGACCCGGACAAGCCGCCCACGACCTGGGAGGAGGTCCGCTCGGACGCGAAGCAGATCAGCTCCAGGACCGGCAAGGCGGGCTTCGTCCAGGAGTCCAAGGACAACCAGGGCGGCTGGCAGCTGACGATGCTCAGCTACGCCCACGGCGGCGACATGGAGCGCGACAGCGGCGGCACCTACGTCACCGCCTTCGACTCCGCACCCACCAAGCAGTCCCTGCAGCTCCTGAAGGACATGCGCTGGAGCGACGACTCGATGGGCCGCAACCAGCT
>WRCZ01000235.1 GCA_009783685.1 Actinomycetes bacterium | reverse complement strand
GCCGAACGGCACGCACACCGCCCGAGCGAGCGGCGACACGACCGTTGACACGCCGTCAAAGGGGTCGCAAGACTGGCCCCGCCTCTTCGTTGAACCGATTCATCCGGCTCAGCGGAGGCGGTGTCTCCCCACGCCCGCTGCCGCGGCGCGCGCTGCGCGACGTCGTGGCCCGGGTCTCATCGCAGGATGACAACGTTGTCTAGAGAACGAGGAGCCTGGCCGTGGACGTGCCCGCTCATCGGCGCCCTGGCGTGAAACGCCGTACCAGACCGCCGATATCCCTCACCGTGGCGGCGCTCGCCGGCGCCGTGCTGTCCGTGCTGCCGGCGCAGGGCGCGCTCGCGCAGCCCGCGCCGGGCTCGCCCGCGCGCGGCGCCTTCACGACGTCGTTCGAGGCGGCGGGGCCGGCGCCGGACTGGCAGGACACGGTGGACACCGGCCAGGGCGGCAAGCCCGCGGTCTCCGATGTCTACCCCGACTCCGGTACCGGGCTGCCCGGTTCGGTGATGGCCGACGTGACCGGGGTGACCGCCAGCGACGAGGTGCCGCCGGACCACGCCGCCTCCCGTGCCACCGACGGCGACCCGGGCACCTCGTGGCAGGCCGCCGGCTCGTCGCCGGATCTGACGGTCACGCTGAAGTCCCCGGCCGACGTCACGACGTACGCGATGAGTTCGGCGTCCGACTGGCCGGAGCGGGACCCCAAGTCCTGGACGCTGCAGGGCTCGACCGACGGGCAGACGTGGCAGACGCTCGACACCGAGAGCGGGCAGACCTTCGGCCAGCGCGCGCAGACGCGGCTGTTCACCGTGCGGCATCCGGGGTCGTACAGCAGCTACCGGCTGGCCATCTCGGCGAACCAGGGCGACGGGCACACGCAGTTGGGCGAACTGGCCCTCGCCGCGGCGCCGTCCGGAGCTCAGGGGATGACGGCCTCGGTCGGCGACGGCCCGGCGTCCAGCCCGACCGCGAAGACGCACGCCGGCTTCACCGGCACCCACGCGCTGCGCTACGCGGGCTGGCAGCTCGCCGGCCACGGCACCGCGCGCGACCGGATCTACCAGGTCTCGCTGCCGGTGAAGCACGACACGCAACTGTCGTACGACATCTTCCCCGAGTCCACCGGCAAGGACGCGGGGTACCCGAGTCAGTTCGCCTCGGTGGACCTGGCGTTCAGCGACGGCACGTACCTGAGCGACCTGGGCGCGACCGACCAGTACGGCAAGGCGCTGAGCCCGCGCGGCCAGGGCGAGGCGAAGGTGCTGCAGACCGACCAGTGGAACCAGGTCCTCGCCGACATCGGCAGGGTCGCGGCCGGGAAGACGATCACCCGGATCCTGGTCGGCTACGACAACCCCGGCGGTCCCGCGCACTTCTCCGGCTGGCTCGACGACATCCAGGTGGCGACGGCCCCGCCGAGTGACGACTGCGCGCACCCGTCGACCTGCGTGATCACCACGCGCGGCACCAACTCCTCCGGCGACTACTCGCGCGGCAACGACGTCCCGGCCACCGCGCTGCCGCACGGCTTCGACTTCTGGACGCCGGTCACCGACGCGGGCAGCACCGGAACCCTGTACGCGTACTCGCGCGGCAACGACGCCGCCAACGAACCGGAGTTGCAGGCGCTGTCGCTCAGCCACGAGCCCAGCATCTGGGTCAACGACCACCAGACGTTCCAGGTGATGCCGTCCACCTCCGCGGCCCCGGCCACCGCCGACCGCGCGACCCGCGCGCTGCCGTTCAGCCATGCCAACGAGACGGCCAGGGCGGACTACTACGGCGTGACGTTCGACAACGGGCTGCGCGCCGAGATGACGCCGACCGACCACGCCGCCGTCATGCGCTTCACCTTCCCCTCGAAGGACGGCAGCCTCATCTTCGACAACATCAACGACAACGGCGGGCTGACCGTCGACCGCACTACCGGGGTGGTCAGCGGCTACACCGACGTGTCCGGTTTCTGGGGCGCGCCGCGGATGTTCGTGTACGCGGTCTTCGACCGTCCGATGAACGGCAGCGGCACGCTGCCCGGCGGCGGGGGTTCGAAGGTCAGCGGGTACGCCGGCTTCGACCTCGGCTCCGACCGGCAGCTGACGATGCGCGTCGCCACCTCGGCGATCAGCCTCGACCAGGCGAAGCACAACCTCGAACTCGAGGTCGGCGACGCCGGGTTCGACCAGGTGCACGCGGCCGCGCAGAAGGCGTGGGACACCGCGCTGGGCGTGATCAAGGTCAGCGGAGCCAGCCAGGACCAGCTGGTGAGCCTCTACTCGAGCCTGTACCGGCTGAACCTGTACCCGAACGAGCTGTTCGAGAACACCGGCACCGCCGCTGCGCCGGTCTACAAGTACGCCAGCCCCTACTCCCCCGGCACCGGCCAGGCGACGTCCACGACCACCGGCTCCGCGGTCAAGGAGGGCAAGCCGTACGCCAACGAGGGCTTCTGGGACACCTACCGGACGTCATGGGCGCTGGACTCGCTGCTGTACCCGAAGCTGACCGGCGAGATGATCGACGGCTTCGTGCAGCAGTACCGGGACGGCGGCTGGATCGGCCAGTGGACGGCGCCCGGTTACCTGGGCTTCAGCGGCACCAACTCCGACGCGGCCATCGCCGACGCCTATCTGCGCGGCGTCACGAACTTCGACGTGCGCAGCGCCTACGAGGCCGCGGTCAAGGACGCCACGACCCCCTCGTCCGGCATCACCGGCCGGCCCGACGTGGAGCACTCGACGTTCCTCGGGTACACCCCGCAGACCAGCGGTTCGAGCGCGTCGGTGTCGCTGGAGGACTACCTGGCCGACTACGGCATCTCCCAGATGTCGCTGCAGATGTACCGGACGGCGAAGGCCGACGACCCGCACAAGCGCGAATACCTGGACAACTACACGTACTTCAAGGACCGCGCCCAGCACTACGTCGAGCTGTTCGACCCGTCCATCGGCTTCTTCCAGCCGCGCAACGCGGACGGCACCTTCGAGCAGAAGGCGTCCACGTACGACCCGCGGAGCTGGAACGCGACGGACTACACCGAGGGCGACGGCTGGACGTACGCCTTCGCCGCGCCCGAGGACGGCAACGGTCTGGCGGCCCTGTACGGCGGCCGGTCCGGGCTGGCGGACAAGCTCGACGCGTTCTTCTCCACCCCGGAGACCGCCCAGTTCGGCGGCAGTTGGCTCGGCCCGTACCACGAGATGTTCGAGTCCCGTGACGACCGCATCGGGCAGTGGGCGTTCAACGACCAGCCGTCGATGCACGTCCCGTACATGTACGACTACGTGGGCGAGCCGGCGAAGGCGGCGGAGCACGTGCGCGACGCGGAGAGCCGGCTGTTCACCGGCAGCACCATCGGGCAGGGTTACCCGGGCGACGAGGACAACGGCTCGATGTCGGCGTTCTACATCGACAACGCCCTCGGCTTCTACTCGCTGCAGACGGGGTCGCCCACGTGGGCCATCGGGTCGCCGCTGTACGACCGGGCGACCATCACCCCGATCGGCGGCCACCCGTTGACGATCAGCGCGGCGGGCAACTCCGACCGGAACATCTACGTGCAGTCGCTGCGGATCAACGGCAAGAGCTCGGACCTCACTTACGTCCAGCACGCCGATCTGGCCCAGGGCGGGCACATCGACTTCACGATGGGTCCGCGGCCGTCCTCGTGGGGCACGAAGGCGTCGGACGCGCCGCCGTCGCTGACCGAGGGCACGCAGGCGCCGAACCCGCCGAAGGACCTGACCGGTGCGGGCGCGGGAACGGCGACCGCCGGCGGCGGCACCGATCCGGCGGCGCTGTTCGACGACACCTCGACGACCGCGGTGACGTTCCCGGCAGGACCGGCCTCGGTCACCTACCGCTTCGACCAGCCGCAGCACGTCGACCAGTACACCCTCACCAGCGCGGCGCAGTCCGGCGGCGACCCGGCGTCCTGGACGGTCAGCGTGTCCGACGACGGCACGCACTGGACGCAGGTCGACAGCCGGAGCGGTGAGGAGTTCACCTGGCGGCAGCAGACGCGGGCGTTCACCCCGCAGCACGCGGACGGGACGTACCGGTACGTGCGGATCGACGTCGACGCGCCGACCGCGGGCCACCAACTGGCGCTGTCCGAGGTCGAGTTGCTCGGCCGTCGCTGACGCGGCGGCACCGGTCCGGCGCGCTCGGGGCGCCGGACCGGTGCGGTCGCCCGACCCGGGCCTGAGCCGCGGCATGTCGCCGTGGCTCAGGCCCGGGTTCTCCGTTTATCGGCCGCCCGGCCGCTGTCCACCGGTTCAGCGAACCGGCCGGGGCGCGCCCGGGCCGTGGTGGCGGGTGCCGGCGGCCACGCTCGCGAGCAGGGCGAGGACCACGGCGGTGAACCAGGTCGCCGCGCTGGTGAGGCTCATGACCAGGCTGGCGGCGCCGAGGCCGACGGGCAGCAGCGCCAGCCCCAGGTAGGACGCGAGGAACAGGCCGGCGAGTGCCTCGCCGCGCCGCTCCGGCGCGGCGGTCTCGGCCACGTAGCCGACGGCGGACTTGAACAGCACCCCGGCGCCGACCCCTGCGATGATCCCGGCGACCAGGAACACCGGCAGGCTGGCCAGGTGCATGCCGGCGGCGAGCACCGCCATGCCCGCGGCCTGGGCCAGCAGCCCGACGTACCAGCGGGTGCGGGCACCGAGCCGGCCGGTACCGATCTGGGCCGCCGCGGCCGCCCCGAAGACGGCGAACACGACGAGTCCCGCCAGCGCCCTGGACGGGTGGTGCAGGGCCCCGCCGACGAAGCCGGGCGCCACGGACGTGAACAGGCCGAACACGGCCATGGAGGTGAACCCGGCCGCGGCGGCGGCCAGTTGCCCACGGTCACGGCGTGCGGCCCCGATCCGCTGCGGACGGTGGGCCGGCATGGCCGCGGGCCTGCGCACGGTCTCCGGGGTCAGCGCGACGGCGGCCGCGCCGGCCAGTAGCAGGACGACGAAGACGGCGTAGGGCAGGCGCAGCGGCGCGCCCAGGAACTGGGCGAGCATCCCCGCCACGAGGGGGCCGAGGCCCAGGCCGCCGATGTTGGCCGCGGTCGAGACGATCTCGAACCGCCGTGTCGGGGCGCCGGGCCGGCCGGCCCGGTGCAGCTCGTGGAGGTAGGCGGTGGCGGTCGCGGTGAGCAGGCCGACGCCGAGACCGGTGACGACCCGGGCGGCCAGCAGGACGGGCAGCGACGGCGTGGTCAGGAACAGCGCGGCGGCCAGCAGTTCCAGCCCCAGCGCCGACGCCATCACCTTCTTGCGGCCGAGCCGGTCCGAGACGTGTCCGCCGAGCAGCAGGCTGATGACCACGCCGACGGCGTAGGCGGCGAACACGACGGTGATGGTGAACGTCGAGAACCCGTCGTGGGCCTGGTAGAGCGGGTAGAGGGGCGTGGGCACGGTGGAGAACGCCATGGCCGTCACGAACACCGCGGCGACCGTCCAGAACCCGGCGCCGTACCGGCGCGCGGTGGGCGGCTGCCCCGGGGCGCTGCCGTCGCGGGACGCGGGTCGCCGGGAGGCGGCCTCCGGGGTGGCGGCGTCCCCGAGGGCGGGCTTGCGCGGGGCGGCGGCCTTCCCGGTCGCGCGGTCCGTGCGCGTCGGCGTCCCCGCGGACGAGGTCAGCGGCATCACAGCACTCCGATCCTTGACGGTGGATTCCGTCGGCGGTGGTACCGGGCGGGCCGCCCGGCCGCCGCCATGCATGCCAACAGGGGGCCGGGGCCGTTGTTTCCCTTCCGGCAGAGATGATCGGAGATGATGGTTATCTGTATGAGAGATGACCGGCACACGCCGCATGAACGGCGGCGGGGGCGGCCGTCACCGTCGGGAGACCCGGGAGGATGGCCATGGACCTGCGCCAGATGGAGGTCGTCGTCGCGGTCGCCGAGGAGGGCGGCTTCAGCGCCGCGGCCCGGCGGCTGCACGTCGTGCAGTCGGCCGTCTCGGGGACGGTCCGCAGCCTGGAGCGCGAGCTGGGCGCGCCGCTGTTCCTGCGCACCACCCATCGGGTGTCGCTGACGCCGGCGGGCCGGGCGTTCCTGCCGGCGGCGCGTACGGCGCTGCGCGCCGCCGAGGAGGCGCGGGCCGCGGTCGCGCTCGCTCAGGGCCAGTTGCGCGGCGAGATCACCATCGGCGTGATGCAGGGGCTCTACACCGGGCTCGCCGAGGCGCTGGCGGAGTTCCACCGCGAGCACCCGGGGGTCGTGGTCCGGCTGCGCCAGGCCCCGGCCGGCGAGCTGCCGCAGGCCCTGCGCGACGGTGCCGTGGACGTCGCCGTTGCGGCGCTCGACGCCCCGCTGCCGCGCAGCCTCGCCACCCGGCTGTTCTCCCGCGAGGAGATGGTGCTGGCCGAGGCCCCGGCTGCGGACGGGGGCCCGGCGGGTCCCGCGGTCCCGGTGACCCTCGCGGAGGTCGCCGCCATGCCGCTGGTGGACTTCTCCCCGGGCTGGGCGATCCGGCACGCGGTGGATCGCGCGTTCCGTGCCGCGTCCCTCGCCCGCACCGTCACCCTGGAGGTGAACGACCTGCTCGCCGCCGCCGACCTGGTCCGCCACGGGCTCGGCGTGTGCATCCTGCCGCCGTCCGTGGCCGGCCGCTTCCCCGAACTGCCGGTGCGGCCCTTCGCCGCGCGGGCCCCCGCGTGGACGATCCGCATCGTCCACCCCCGCGGCGAGGTCCATCCCGCCGTCACCGCGCTCCTGCGGCACATGAAACCGCCGCGGCGGCCCGCCGCGGGCCGCGTGCCCGGGGAGCGCGAGGATACGCGGAGTTGACAGCCCGCAAGCCCCAGGAGAGAGGGAGGACATGGCCCACGTCGTCGAGTTGGTGACCTATCCCGTCAAGGGCTGCGCCGGAGTGGCGCTGCGCACCTCGCCGGTGACGCCGGCCGGTCTGGCGCACGACCGCGCTTTCATGGTCGTCAGCGACGAGGGGGTCTTCCGCACCCAGCGCCGCGACCCCCGGCTGGCCGTGGTCCGGCCCGCCGTCGGCGACGACGGCGCGCGGCTCACCCTTGACGCGCCGGGGGCCGGAGAGGTGGAGATCGCCGTCGACACCGCGGGGGCCCGCCGCCCGGTCGACCTGTTCGGCGCGGCCTTCCAGGGCATCGACCAGGGCGACGACGCGGCCGCCTGGTTCTCCGAGCTGCTCGGCGCGCCCAGCCGCCTGGTGCGGGTGCCGCCGGAGCACGACCGGGTGACCGACGGCAGGGTCCCCGGCACCTCCGGTTACGCCGACAGCTGCGCGCTGCACGTCCTGTCCCGCGCCAGCCTGGACCTGCTCGACCAGAAGCTCGCGGAGCGGGGTGCGGCACCGCTGCCGGTGAACCGCTTCCGTCCCAACCTCGTGGTCGACGGCTGGGACGAGCCGCACACCGAGGACCGGGCGCACGGCATCAGCGTCGGCAGCGCGGAGGCGGCGTACGCCAAGCTCGCCATCCGCTGCGCGGTGACGCTGGTCGCGCAGGAGTCCGGGACCAGGGCCGGCCCCGAACCGCTGCGCACCCTGGCCGGCTACCGGCGAGCGGCCGAGGGCGGGGTCGCCTTCGGCACGAAACTCGTGGTCCTGCGGCCGGGACAGGTCAGCGTCGGCGACGAGGTCATCGTGACGGCGTGGGGCGAGTCCGAGCTGCGCCCGCCGCGGCGCGTGGTGCCGCCACGGCGGCCGGGGACGGCGCAGGTCACCGGCGGGACCGGAGAAATGTGACCCACCTCACACCAATCTGGAAATGAAAACCAGATTCGTCTTGTTGCTGAGGACATGGCACGCAACGACACCCGCCCGATCATCCAGCTCCGGTCCACAGCCGGGACCGGCTACACCTATGCGACCCGCAAGAGCCGCCGCAACGACCCGGATCGTCTTACCCTGCGTAAGTACGACCCCCGTGCCGGGCGGCACGTAGAGTTCCGAGAGGAGCGCTGACCGTTATGAAGTCCGGAATCCACCCCGCCTACCACCCGGTCGTCTTCCGGGACCGGGCCGGCGACTTCGCCTTCCTCACCCGGTCCACGCTCACCAGTGAGCGGACCGTCGAGTGGGAGGACGGCAACACCTACCCGGTGATCGACGTCGAGATCTCCTCCGCGAGCCACCCGTTCTACACGGGCAGCCAGCGCGTGGTGGACACCGCCGGCCGCGTGGAGCGCTTCCAGCGCCGGTACGGCGGCGGCAAGAAGTAGCACCTCGGCCGGATCGGTCACCGGTCCGGCCTGCGAGGCGGGGTGGGAGGAGAGGCACGCTCGTCCCACCCCGCCTTTCGTGCGCTCAGCGCCTCACGCGGGGAGGCGTGCGTGGCGCGCGCTCAGAAGGTCCACCGGGTGTGGGAGTACACGCCCTGCTCCCTTCCGAACCCGTACGCGGTCGCCGGCGACAGCGCGAACCCCGCGACCGCGCCCTTGCGGATCCCCTCGCTGATGCCGTGGAAGGTGCCCTCGGACGAGGTGATGTGCGGTCCGTACTTGGCCTCGTAGGCGGCGATCATGTTCTCCAGGGCGGCCGGATCGGACACCTTCTCGGCCCGGCCCTCGATGACGACGTCCATGCCCTCGGTGAGGGAGTTGCGCCCGGTGGTCAGGGCGCAGTGCGCGTCGTGGGCGAGGTTCTTCGCCTTCTGCTCCGTCGGGCCGGTGGAGAAGTACAGCACTCCCTCGTGCTGGGCGGCGATCACGGGGGTGACGTGCAGCCGGCCGTCGTCCCGCACCGTGGACAGCCAGAAGATCTCGGCGGTGTCCAGCAGCCGCAGGGCCTCGGACCACTCGGTGGCGGTGACCTTGTCGGCACCCGGCCGCGGATTGAGCGCGGAGCTGTAGCGGGCGTCGAGTTCGGTGACGGGTTGCCGCGCGGAACCCTGAGTCGTCATGGTGGTTCTCCTTCCTCTCCCCCTAACGACACCCGGTCCGTGGGGAACTCATCGCCGTTTCCGCAACGAAGTACCCGGGTGGCGGAACCGGCCCGCGGGACGGCGGCAGTTGACGCCGTTTCCCG
>WRCZ01000234.1 GCA_009783685.1 Actinomycetes bacterium | reverse complement strand
CTCGCCCCGCCCACGGCCACACGCTCGCCCGCCCCCGCGACGCCCTCGCGGACAACCGCCACACCGACCCCGTCGGCGACACCCGTCGACACGGGCACCTCGAAGGGCACGACCAGCACGCCGACCACCGTCTCCCCCAGCTCCCGCCCGTGACGCACGGACCCGCTGCGTGCCCCGGCCGCGCCCTGGGGCCGCCGGGCCGTGGTCAGCCGTCGGAGTCCTTGCGGCTGCGGGCGGCGGCGTAGGCCTGGGTCGGTGTCATGGGGACGCCGTTGATCTGGACGGTCCGGTAGCGGCTGACTTCGGCGCAGGTCCCGGACTCGTCGGCGGTCTGGGCGTGGGTGTTGCTGAGCGCGGCCCGGGTGTCGGCGGGGGCGGGGCTTCCGGTGCCGCCGGGGAAGGTGGTGCCGCTGGACCAGTCCGTGCCGATGAGCAGGATCAGCCCCTGGACGGTGCCGGGTCGGAGGTGGGTGGCGGGAAGTCGCAGCGCCCGGGCGGCGGTCTGCGCCTCGGCCTTCTGGCCGGGACCGTAGGTGAGGGTCGTGGTGGCGGCGGGGGACGGGGCGTTGCCGGCGCTCGTCGCGGGGTTGAAGCCGTTGCCGACGAGCGCTGTGGCGACGGCGGCGGCGCGCCCGGTGATGCCGGTGCCGTTGTCGACCCTGACCGTGATCTGCGCGGCCGGCACGGGAGGCGCGGTCTCCGGGGCCGTCGCCGGGGCCGTCGCGGTCCGGCCCTGCGAACCGCCGCTGAGGGACTGGTCGTTGGCGATGGTCTCGAACAGCGTGGTCGCTCCGGGGCCGGGGACGACGCGGTTGCGGTCGGTCGGCGCGGGCGCGGTCTGCATGGTCGTGAACGTGATGCGCTTCGAGGGCACCTTGTCCAGGTCGTCGGCCAGGCCGACGAGTTTGCGGATGCTTCCCAACCCGGTGTCGACGGTCAGCGCCTTGGTCGCGGCGTCCGCGAGGTCGTAGACGGACTTGGGGTTGGTCAGGGTGCCGGAGCTCTTGAACTTGCGGATGAGAGCGCTGAGATACAGGTGCTGGGCGTAGGTGCGGCCGAGGTCGCTGCCGTCGCCGAAGCCGTGCCGCGAGCGCAGGAACTGCAGCGCCGCCACCCCCTTGAGCGTGTGGTCGCCCCGGGACAGCTTCAGGTGCGAGTACGTGTCGTACACGTCGGCGTTCACGCACACCTGCACGCCGCCGACCGCGTCGGACATCTGGACCACGCCGGAGAAGTCGACCTGGATGAAGTGGTCGATGGGGATGCCGGTCAACCGGTGCACGGCGGCGACCTGGCACGCCTGCCCGTACGCCAGCGCGCTGTTGATCATGCCGCGGTAACCGGGCGTGGAGGTACGGGTCGTGGGGTTGGTGCAGGCCGGGATGTCCGTGAGGGTGTCGCGGGGGATGCTCAGCACCGTGGCGTTCGAGCGGTCGGCGGAGATGTGCACGACCATCTCGACGTCGGCGTTCTCGCCGGTCTGCACGCCGGTCCTGGCGCAGCCGCCGCCGAGCTTGCAGTCCTCGGCGCTGGTGCGGCCGTCGCTGCCGATCACCAGGAGGTTGATCGGCGTGCGCCCGAACGCGTCCGCCTTCTCCGTGCCGCCCGCGTTCTTTCCCGACGCGTCGGTGAGCGACACGCTCGTGAGGTTGCCGTTGAGGTGCCGGTACAGCAGGTAGCCCGCGCCCGCGGTGACGAGCACCAGCACCGACACCGCGAGGGCGGTCGCCTTGAGGATGCGCTGTATCCGGCTGCGCGGCGTCCTCCGGCGTTGCCGGTGCCCTGCCGTGGCGCCCTCGCGCGACCGTGCGGCCCGTGCCGCCGCCCGCCCGCCCGGCGCGGGCTGCGTGTCCGAACCGCGGCCGCGCGAGGGGCCCTTGGCGGCGTCCCCGCCGGCGGCGGTGTCGTGGTGTCCGCTGCGGGGACGAGGCGGCGCCGGCCTGCGGGTGCGCGGTGACGGAGCGGGAGAGGTCGGGCCGTACGGTCGCCGGTGCCCCGTCCGGTCGCTCCTGGGGTCGCTCATGTCCCACTCCATCTGCCGGGAGCCCACGCGAGGCGTGCGGCCGGTATGGCGGGTGAGCGACGCTCACCACTTGCTCAATTGCGCAATGCTGCAAGCATAGGGTATGCCCGCGCGACGTCAGGAGGCGGGCCCGGACGCATGGTTGCTGCGGACGCAGGACCGCCGGCCGCGGCTCAGCCGAGGCTGAGGTAGGCCAGGCTGCCGAGTCCGGCGACGGTGCAGTAGATCGCGAAGGGCGTCAGCGTGCGGTTCTCGAAGTAGCGGCTGAGGAACCTGACGGCGACGTACCCCGCGGCGAACGCCGCGACGCTGCCCGCGAGCACCTGGCCGCGTATCCCGTCCCCCTGAGGGCCCATCAGGTCGGGAACCTTGAGCAGGGCCGCGGCCGCGATGACGGGGGTGGCGAGCAGGAAGGCGAAGCGGGCCGCGTCCTCGTGCGAGAGCCCGCGGAAGACGCCGGCGCTGATGGTGACGCCGGAGCGGCTGATCCCGGGCATGAGGGCGAGTATCTGCGCGGCGCCTATCCAGGTGCCCTGACGCAACGTCAGCCGGGTGATGCGGCGGTCCGACTGCTCGTCCGGGTCCAGGTGCTCCTCGCCGGCCACGGGGGCGTGTCCGGCGCGCCGGCGGCCGGTGCCGCCGCGCCGGAGCAGCTCCGCCCCGTACAGCACGATGCCGTTGAGGGCCAGGAAGGCCGCCGCGGGCTGGGGCCTGCCCAGAGCGCTGCGGAAGAGGTGGTCCAGGGCGAGTCCGGCGATGCCGACCGGGATGGTCGCCACGACCAGCATCCAGGCGAGTTTCTGGTCGGTGGTGGTGATCCGGCGGTCGCGCACGGACGTGGCCAGGCCGCCGATCACCCGCACCCAGTCGCGGCGGAAGTACACCACCAGCGCCAGGGCGGTGGCCAGGTGGAGGCCGATGAGGACGCTCAGGTAGGGCGAGTTGTCGGCGGAGACGTCGAGGTCGCGCTTCCAGTGGCCGCCGAGCAGGGCCGGCAGCAGGATGCTGTGCCCGAGGCTGGAGACCGGGAAGAGTTCGGTCACGCCCTGGAGCAGGCCGACGGTCACGGCCTCGGTGTAGGACAGGGAGGACATCGCGGGCCCTTGTCGAAGGAGGAGTGCGGGGGACGGGTGGGCAGGCCGGGGTTGCCCCACGGCTGCGACGGGGTGCCGCCCGGGGGGGGGCGGGCGGCTCCGGCCGGCTACTCCTGGCGCTGTTCCGCCGCGCGCGCCGGCCGGGCACTCGCCGTGTCGCCGGGGGCCGCCTGGATGGTGCGCGGCTCCTCCTCGCGGAGGTCCGCGCCGGCGGGGCGGGCCGGGCCGGGATCGTCCTTCATCGCCCTGGCCTCGCTCTTGAGGATGCGCAGCGAACGGCCCAGTGCGCGTGCGGAGTCGGGCAGCCGCTTGGAGCCGAACATCACGATGATCACGATGGCGAGCACCAGCAGGTGCCAGGGCTGCAACCCGTTCCTGAACACGATGTTCTCCGATTCCTCGCTCGTTCCGGTGGCGCGCCCGGCAGCGCCGGGGCGGCAGGCGTGCGGCGGTGGCGCCCGGGCTCGACCCCTCCCGGACCCCGCCATGCTTGCCGCCTTGCGCAATTATGAGAGTATCCCGGCGACGAGGCAAAGCCGGCCCCGCCCCCGCCTCCGCGGAGGGCGGCCATGAGTTTCGAGGGGAGTTGCGGATGCTCGACATCGGCCCGATGAAACTGCTGGCCCTGCTGGTGCTCACCGCGCTGGTGTTCGGGGACCGGTTGCCCGAGATGATCGCGCGTGCGGCCCGCTTCGTCCGCATGGTGCGCTCCTTCACGGAGGACACCAAGCAGGAGATCCGGCGCGAACTGGGCCCGGAGTTCTCCGACTTCGAGTTCGAGGATCTGCACCCCAGGAAGCTGGTCGCCAAGCACCTGCTGGGCGAGGGCGACCCCTTGGGGCTGCGGGAGATCCAGGAGGGACTCGGGCTCGACGAGGAGGCCGAGGCGGTCCGGGACGCGGCGCGCACCCTGGGCGAAGGGGTGGACCTGGTCAAACGGGCGCCCGGCCCGAGCGCTCAGGACGGGCCGGCGCCTGCCGCCTACGACCCGGACGCGACCTGAGCGGCACGGGACTCGTAGCGCGTCTGGGCCGCCTGGAGCGCGGTTCCGTAGGCGGTCAGGACGACGGCGAGCAGCGCGTAGAAGAACAGCGGCAGCGCCGTGAAGCCCAGCAAGGACGCCGCGGGCGACAGCGGGAGCAGCAGCCCGACGACCGCCAGCGCGGCGGTGCTCCACAGGATCGGTGCGGGCAGGCGGGAGCCGGCCGCGCCCCGGCCGGTCCGCAGCAGCACCATGACCAGCGCCTGGGTGAGGAGGTTCTCGGTGAACCAGCCCGCGTGGAAGGCGTCCTGGTGCTCGCTGGCGCCGATCCCCCGTACGGACACGGCCAGGACGGCGAACGTGGCGATGTCGGCGGCGGCGTTGAGCAGCCCGAACCCGGCGACGAACCGCAGCAGGGCGTGGGGCCGCAGCACCGCGGGCCGCCGCACCTCGGCCTCGCCGGGCCGGTCGTGGGCGAAGGCGAGTTGGGCGGTGTCGAAGCACAGGTTCTGCAGCAGCACCTGCGCGGGGAGCATCGGCAGGAAGGGCACCAGCAGTCCGGCGGCCAGCATGGCGAGGACGTTGCCGAGGTTGGACGACAGCGCGACGCGCAGATACGTGGCGATGTTGGCGCTGCTGCGCCGGCCGGCGGCGAGGGCCTGCGCGATGGCCGTCAGGTCCTTGGACGCCAGGACCACGTCGGCGGCCTCCCGGGCGACGTCCACCGCGTCGCGCGGGCAGATCCCCACGTCGGCCGCGTGCAGCGCCGGCAGGTCGTTGACGCCGTCGCCGAGGAAGCCGGTGACGTGCCCGGCGGAGCGGAGCGCTCCGACCACGCGGGCCTTGTGCTCGGGCGAGCAGCGGGCGAAGACGGTGGTGCGCCCGGCCACCCCCGCCAGCTCCGCCTCGCTCAGCGCGTCGAGGTCCGCGCCGGTGATCACGGTGCCCGGGTCCAGGCCGATGTCGCGGCAGGCCCGGGCCGCGGTGCCGGGGTGGTCGCCGGTGAGCACCTTGACGGCGACGCCGTGCCGCGCCAGGGCCGACAGCGCACCAGGCGCCGTCCCGGCCGCCGCGTCCCGCAGGGCGACGGTGCCGAGGAAGACCAGGCCGTGCTCGTCGCGGGCGCCGTAGTCGTAGGAGCCCGGACGCGCCGGGCGTTCGGCCAGCGCCACGGCCAGCACGCGCAGGCCGCTCTCCGCCTGCTCGGCGCAGGCGCGCAGCAGGCGGGCGCGCTCCCCGTCGTCGAGGGCGACGTCCTGCCCGTCCTGGCGGACCGCCGCGCAGCGTTCGAGCACCGCTTCCGCCGAGCCCTTGACGACGAGCACGTCCGCGCCCGGTGCCCCGGCCGTGCGCAGCACCGCCGTGGACAGCCGCCGGAGCGGATCGAAGGGAACCGCGGCGACCCCGTCGCAGTCCGTGCCGTCGTCGTCCGGCTCCGCCGCCAGGATCGCCTCGTCCAGGGCGTCCGGGGAAGGCACGTCGGCGAGTTGCAGCGTCCACAGGCTGTTGCGTGCCGCCCAGCGCAGCACCTCGGGATCCGCCGCGCCGTCCGGGCCGGTCGAGGACTCCACGACGGGGCGGTCCAGGGTGAGGGTGCCGGTCTTGTCCGTGCAGAGGACGTCGGCGGCACCGAGATCGTGCAGGGCGGGCAGCCGCTTGACGATGACGCCGCCGGACCGGGCGAGCTGCGACGCGCCCCGGGCCAGGACCGTGGTGACGATCACCGGCAGCATCTCGGGCGTCAGCCCCACCGCGACGGCGACCGCGAACGGCACCGTCTCCAGACCCCGGCCTCGCAGGCCGGCGTTGGCCAGCAGCACCAGCGGCGGGGTCAGCAGCATGAAGCGGATCAGCGACCAGGAGATCCCGCGCACCGAACGGTCGAACGCGCTGCGCGGCCTGCGGGCGGCGACGCCGCGGAACGTGGCCGCGAAACGGGTGCGCGCACCGGTGGCCAGCACCACGGCGGTCCCGCTGCCGGACGCCACGCTGCTGCCCTGGAAGCAGAGTTGGGGCTCGTCCGCGGCGGGCACCGCAGAACCGGGTGCGTCCACCGGGAACTTGGGGACGGGCGCGGACTCGCCGGTCAGGGCGGCCTGGTGGACGGTGAGGCCGGTCGCGCTCAGCAGGCGGAGGTCGGCCGGCACGAGGTCGCCGGGGGCCAGCGCCACGACGTCGCCGGGGACCACCTGGTCGACGGGCACCTCACGGAACAGCGGCGCGGCGTCGGCGTCCGCCCGGCGCCGCACGGTGACGGTCGCGGCCACCAGCTCCCGCAGGGCCGCGGACGCCCGGTCGGCCCGGTACTCACCACTGCCGCGCAGCACGCAACTCACCACGACCAGCGCGGTGATCACGCCCGCCGTGGTCCAGGCCGCGACGGCGGCGGACGCCATTGCCAGGCAGAACAGCACCGCGGTGAACGGATCGCGCACGCTGCGCACCACCCGGCGCAGCCAGGAGGACGGACGCCGCCCGGGCACGACGTTCTCGCCGTACCGGACCAGCCGCTCCGCCACCTCGGACTCCTGGAGCCCGCGGGGACCGCTGCCGAGCGCGCGCAGCACCTCCAGCGTGGTGCCCGCCGGCGGATCCGCACGGCCGCCCGCCGGAAGCCGGCGGGCGGCCGGCACCGCGGCGTGCCGCTCGGGCACCGTCCGCGGCGCGGGCCCGCGATCGCGGTCGGGCGCCCAGGTCACCGATCCCGCCCCGGTGCCGCGGTGTCCCCTGCGGCTCCGCCGGAGCGGTGCACCATCCCCCGCACCACGGCCTCGACGGCCGCCACGGCCGGGCCCTCCACCGCGTAGACCACCCGGCGGCCCTCACGGCGTGAGCGGACGAGGCCGCCGGAGCGCAGCATCGCGAGGTTCTCGCTCACGGTGGACACCGCGTTCGCGGCACCGGCGGCGAGCGCGCTGACGTCGCTCTCGCCCTGCATCAGCAGCCACAGCAGGCGCAACCGCGTGCCGGAGGCGAGCAGTCCGAAGACCGCCGCGGCACGTGCGGCCACCTCGGCGGGCAACTCCTCGATCCCAGCGGTGTCGCTCGCCACCACCGCGCTCCCGTCTCCTCGTGCCTGGCGCCCCCTCGGACCAGGACTGCGGACGCCCGGACGTGAGTGGACACGTCACCGGCCGCGCAGCACGAGGGCAGCCGTCACCCCCGGTTTCAAGCTTGCGCAATGATGCAAGCATTGTAGTGGAGTGGCGGGCGGGCCCGCGGACACGGTGCGGCGAGCCGTCCCGGGACGCCGGCACGTGCCGTGAGGAATCACGCCTCCTGGGGGTCGTGCCCCCACGCCCGCGGTCTCCCGCACCGCGTGCCGCACCCGCTTCGGGCCCGCCCGCCGAACTCAGCTGCGCCCGGCGTGCGTTGCCGTACCGCACCCGCGACGGCGGCTCTCCCCTCCCCCGCGATCAGCGAGGGCCGGGCAGCCAGGCGGGGGCGCAGGACCCGCGCGCGACCAGGACCTCGCGGAACCGGCCCGGCGTCCGGCTCATCCGCACCTGGTCGGTCACCCCTTGGTAGTGACCGAGCGGGGTGACGGCCGAGAACAGCTCCGGGTCGAGGTAGGCATGAGCGGTTCCGGCCCGGCCGGCCCGTTCCCGCGCGAAGGACGGGTCGATCAGCCCCAGGCCGAGGATCCATGCGGCGGCCCGCACCAGGGAGACGTGCACCCGCCAGCTCCCCCCCTCGACCGCCCGCCGCCGGAGTGCCTGGACGACGCCGAGCGTCGCCAGCCAGGCCGCGATGTAGTCGTTCACGACGAGGATCGGGGACAGCGAGGGCGTGCCGCCGTCGCCTTCCAGGTCGGCCATTCCCGTCACCGCGCCGGCGCTCTGGTCGAAGCCGACGCGGCCCGACCACGGCCCGTCCGCGCCCGCGAAGGAGATCGTCGCGTGCACGAGCCCGGGACGGGCACGGACGGCGGACGCGAGGTCCAGCCCGATCGACTCGAGGTAGCCCGGGCGCCGGTTGGCGAAGAAGACGTCGGCGCCCCGCAGCAACGCGCCGACGCGCGCCCGCCCGGCGGGAACCCGCGGGTCGATCCGGCAGGACCGGACGCCGACGTTCGCGCTGGCGTAGGCGCCGTCGTGCTCGAACTCGTCCGGCCGCCAGACGTTGAGGACGTCGGCGCCGTGCAGTGCCAGGGCCCGGCCCACGCCCGCCCCGGCGATGACGTGGCCCATGCCCAAGGCCCGTACGCCGTCGAGAGGCTGCCCACCGCCGCCGGCGAAGGGCTCCGGATCGACGAAGGGTTCCGGATCGCTGTCGCCGACGCGTTCGATCTCGACCAGCGGAGCCGTTGCCACTGCCGCGGTGAAGTGGTCGCTCGCCAGGAACTCGTCGACCGTCCTCACCATGGACATCACGACGCCGTCCTGCTCGCCGGCGGCCTCCAACTCGGCCGCGGGCCACCGTCGCACGGCGCGCGCGACCGCGTCCGGGTCGTCGGCACAGTCCAGGAGCCGCTGGGCGGCCACCTTCAGGCCGGGATACGGATTGAGCGGCATCACCCAGCGGTCGTCCGCGCTGCGGTGGAAGCTGAGTCCGAGCGCCTGGTTCCGATTCGCCGGCGACTCCACCGGGTAGCCGTCGAGCAGTTCCCACCGCCGGTCGTAGAAGGGGCACAACCGGTGCGGCGCGACGCGCAGGTCCATCGCGATGTCCTGCCCCGGGCCCCCGCGATCGCGATGGAGTGCGGCGAGGGCCACCGACTTCGCCACCAGGGCGATGCTCGCCGCCCCCGCGAGCCGCAGCACGCTGGGCACCACCGGATCGGCTCCGGCGAACTCGATGCGGCCGCCGCTGTCCGCACGGCGCAGGCCGACGCCGTGCAGCACCTCGTCGAGTGCGGGGTCGACGGCGTAGGCCGCGGACGACGCGGGCGCGGCGACGGCGTT
>WRCZ01000233.1 GCA_009783685.1 Actinomycetes bacterium | reverse complement strand
GGCGGTCGCGGCACCGGAGGCGGCGGCCGTCCCGCCAACATGCCGGTGATCATCGGATCGATCGTCGCGGCCGCGGCCGTCGTGGTCATCATCGTGATCATCGTGGCGATGAGCGGGGGCGGCGGCAGCAACGACGCGAACGGCGACCACACCACGCCGCCGGTCACCACCACGACCAGCGGGGAGCCGACCAGCACCACCGGCTCGGACAGCATCGTCAAGGGCGACCAGAGCCGCACCATCGACGCCAGCCAGTGCACCAACGCCCACAACGACCTGATCAACCCCAACAAGCCGAACATCGTGACGATGCCCAACGTGCAGTTCCTGTACGTCGACTCCGTCGTCGCCTGCTTCAAGGCCGCGAACTGGCCCTACACGATCAAGCACGTCGACGAGCAGCAGTGGGGCCAGGGCACGGTCACCGACCAGAACCCGAAGTACCTCGGCGACTACGACCCCAAGTCCGGCAAGAAGATCACCATCTGGGTGTCCACCGGCAAGGGCGCGTCCTGACGCGTTCCGGCCTCCGGACGCGCACGACAAAGGGTGGCCGTACCGCGGGATCCCTCCCGCCGTACGGCCACCCTTCGCATGTCACGGCCTGATGCTCGATCCCGGGCGGAGCGGCGCCTGACCGGTCCGCCCGGCCGGCCGCCCCGCAACCCGCGCGGGACCGGCTGCTACAGGTACGGGCCGCCCGAGCGGCCCTGGTGCCCCTGCTGCTCCTCGTCCTGACCGCCGAGGCCCGGCGGCAGCGCCCGGCGCATCTGCTCCAACTGCGCCCGGGCGGCCATCTGCTGGGCGAACAGGGCGGTCTGGATGCCGTGGAACAGCCCTTCCAGCCAGCCCACCAGCTGGGCCTGCGCGATCCGCAGCTCCGCCTCGCTGGGCACGCTGTCATCGGTGAACGGCAGCGACAGCCGCTCCAGCTCCTCCACCAGCTCCGGCGCCAGACCCTGCTCCAGCTCCTTGACCGAACTGGCGTGGATCTCCTTGAGCCGCACCCGGCTCGCCTCGTCCAGAGGAGCCGCCCGCACCTCTTCCAGGAGCTGCTTGATCATGCTGCCGATCCGCATGACCTTCGCCGGCTGCTCGACCATCTCCGTCACCGGGATCTCCCGGGACTCCTCACCCTCGCCCCCCGACAGGGCGCCGCCGAGGGCCATACCGTCCGGCCCCACGACCAGGACCTGCGGATTCTGAGAATTCTCCGGCGAGCGTTCGTTCATCGGCATCTCCATGCGCCCATTGTCCCGCACCCCGGCTAGCCGTCGGAGCGGCGGGTCAGCTGCGGGCGGCTGCGGGTCACCGCCGCGGCCAGCAGCACCGCCCCCAGCGGCACCGCCACCAGCAGCAGCGCCAGCGTCCCCCACGGCACGACCACCGGCACATGCGGCACGTTCAGCGACGCACCCCAGCCACTGTCGACGGCCGCGTGGTACGACTCCCACTCCTGCCGCAGCTGCGCCCGCCGCAGACCGATCGCCGGCAGCACCCCCGCCACCGCTCCCAGCAGCACACCCATCGCCGCGACCAGCCCGCACTGGAACCCCGACAGCCGCCGCCGCACCCCCGGCGCGGCGCCTATCGCCGCCAGCGTCTTCAGGTCCGGCTCCGCGTCGGCCTGCGCCAGCCCGGTCGCGATGCCCGCGGCACCCACCGTCACCAGCCCCGCGAAGATCGACAGCACCAGCAGCACCAGGTTCTTCCGGCTCTGGAAGCCCTTCTCCAGATACGTCTGCGCGTCCGACCCGAAGTCCGCCAGGTCACCCGCCAGCGCCTGCTGCTGCGCCCCCGTCGGCATCCGCGACGTCGTGTAGTACGAGCCCAGCGGCACCGTACGGAACCCCGCCGCCTGCGCGGCCTGCCGCGGCATCACCGCGACCAGCCCGTACGGCGAGCTCTCCGCGGCCACGTGCACCGGCACCTTCCGCACGGGCCCTGCCGAGCCGTCCGGGCCGTCCACCGGCTGCCTGCCCATGTCGCCGCTCAGCACCAGCCCCATCGAGCCGTGGTCGGCGTACCGCCGGTCGAACAGCACCGTCTCGCCCCGGGCCAGCGCCCGCTCCGCGGCACCGTCCCTGATCCCCAGCGCGTGCAGCACCGCGGGCCCGCCGACCGTCACCCCGCCGTCGGTGTCCATCGCCGCCTGCCCGCCGTCCGCCGCGCACCGCCAGTCCGACGCGAACGACCGGCGCTGCGCCAGGCTCAACCGCGAAGTGTCGTCCACCTGCTCCGCCGGGCACCGGTTCGCCGCCGGCACGTTCAGCTGGAACCCGCCGCAGCCCGCGCCGTCACTGTGCAGGTCGCACGTCTTCGCGCCGTACACCAGGCGCCACACGTCCGCCCGGCCCGACACCGGGAAGTGCTTCTCCACCGCCGCCCGCACCGCACCCAGCTCACGGCCCTGCTCGCTGCCACTGCTGATCGCGTACACCCCGCGCGGCGCCCGCGCCTCGTAGAGGTCCCGGTCCTGCCGGTCCTGGCTCGTCGCGAACGTGGCCACCGCGACCGTGCCCGCCACCGCCGCCAGCACCGCGGCCACCGCGGGCGCCGTACGGCCCCGGTTGCGCACCGCGTCGCGCAGCGCGAGACGCGGCGCCGTCGGCAGCCACCGCCCCAGCCGGCCGAACGCGCCCACCAGCACCGGCGTCAGCGCCACCACACCCAGCTCCGCGATGCCCGAGCCGAGACCCACCACCACGACGCTGTCGGTCCGCGTCGACCCGACCACCGCCAGGCCGCCGCCCAGGCACACCGCGCCCAGCCCGATCACCGGCATCGTCCGGCCCGCCCGCCGCACCCCGCGCCGCCCGGTCAGCGACGACAGCACGCTCTGCCGCGACGCGTTGACCGCCGGGACCACCGCCGCCAGCACCCCGGTGAGCACCGCGAGGCCGGCGATCGCCAGCAACTCCAGCGGCCGCAGCGTCAGCCCGCCGAACCGCTTGCCGACGTACTCCTCCAGCACCCCGCGCAGCAGCACCGTCAGCGACAGGCCCAGCAGCGTGCCCACCACCGCCGCCACCGTCCCGATGACCAGCCCGCCGGAGAGCACGATCGCCCGGATGTGCCGGCGGTCACCGCCGTTCGCCCCGACCAGGCCCAACTGCCGCCGCGAACGCCGCGCCCCCACCGCGAACGCCGGACCCGCCAGCAGACACACCTCAAGTATCGCCAGGCCGCCCACCGTCGCCGGAGCCGCGAACGCCTCCGCCTGACGCACCCCGCGCAGCCCGCCGCTGCCCGGAAACCCCGCCACCCGGTAGAACGGCACGTCCGCGTCCGCCGGCGGATGCAGCATCACCTGACGTGAATTCACCACCAGGCCGAGGGAGTTCGCGTGCTCCACCATCGACCAGGAGAAGCCGCCCGGCACCGACACCAGATACGCGGGCGACGAACCCCCGTGGTCGTACAGCCCGCCCGACGCCTTCATCGCGCTCGTGTACGCCGCGATGAACGCCCCCGGCAGCGCCGTCACCTGCTCGGCCTGCAACTGGTCCGGCAGGTCGTACGCCCCCACGATCCGGTACGCCCGGCCGAAGCCCCGCGCCCGCACCAGCGAACCCACGTGCAGGCCACTGGACTTCAGGAACCCCCGGGTCGCGATCACCTCGTCCGGCGCCGCCGGGAAACGCCCCCGGCGCAGGTCCATCAGCCCCGCGGCGATCGGATCGTCCGCCTTCAACTCCCGCACGTCGGTGTCCAGCAGCCCCGACGGCGTCCGGATCCGCGCGTACGTGTCCTGGTCGCTGATCCAGCGCGCACCCGACGGCAGCACGACCCGCGGATCGACCACGTCGTCCCGCCCGTCCCGCGGCTCCGACCGGTCGTCCTCCGCCTCCTTCCGGTTCGCGGGGACCGCAAAACCGTCCACCGGGGACTGCAGCAGCGGCTGATGCCCCATCCCGCCGTCGGTCACCCGGGCGTCCGCGGCACCGATGTCCCGGGTGATCTGCTGCTGCTTCGTCAACTGCGAGCTGCGGACGGTGATGTCAGCCGCGCTCACCCCCACGATCGGCAGCGCGATCATCGCCAGCACCAGCGCGCTGCGGCCCTTGGACCGCCACGCGTCCCGCCGCGCGATCCGGATCGCCGCCCGCCACGCGTGGAAGCGGCCCGCCTCCGTGCGCCCCGGCCGCCCGATCATGACGCCGCACCACCGGTCAGCAGCGACTCCGCCGACGACCGCAGCGTCATGTCGACGACCGACCCGTCCCGCAGGAACACCACCCGGTCCGCCCACGCGGCGAACCGCGGTTCATGCGTCACCAGCACCCCGGCCGCACCCGCGTCGCACCGCGACCGCAGCAGCGCCAGCACCGCCTCGCCGGTCTCCGAGTCCAGCGCACCCGTCGGCTCGTCGGCCAGCACCAGCCGCCGGTCCCCCACCAGCGCCCGGGCGATCGCCACCCGCTGCTGCTGCCCGCCCGACACCTCGTCGGGGAACCGGTCCGCGATGTGCCCCAAGCCCATCTCCTCCAGCGCGGCCAGCGCCTCCTTGCGCGCCCGGCGCGCCGAGACACCGTCCAGCTCGCGGGGGAGTGCCACGTTCTCCGCGGCGGTCAGCGCCGGGATCAGGTTGTAGTCCTGGAAGACATAGCCGATGCTGCGCCGCCGCAGCGCGGCCAGCTCCTTGCGGTTCGCCGTCGTCAGATCCGTGCCCTCGACCAGCACCCGGCCCGACGTCGGCAGGTCCAGCCCGCCCGCGATCGTCAGCAGCGTCGACTTCCCCGAGCCCGACGGGCCCATCACCGCGACGAGTTCACCGGGGAACACGTCGAGATCCACCCCGCGCAGCGCGTGCACCTCGGTGGCCCCGCTGCCGTGCACCCGGGTCAGCTCCTCCAACCGGAGCACCGGCCGGGCCGCCACCCCGGCGGACGGCGGCGAGGACGACCAGTGCGGCGACGCCGGTGAACCGGACGAGGCCGGCGAGGTCGGCGAGGACGGCGAGGACGGTGCGGCCGGCGCCGGCACCGCCGGTGAGGCGGGCCGTCCGGCCGCATCGGGCCGCTCGGAGTTGCGGGACCGGTCTGATTTTCCGGGCCGCTCGGACTTGCCGGGCCGCTCGGACTTGCGGGATCGGTCGGGCCTCTTACCCGGATCGGGCTGGCCGGACCGGTCGGGCTGGTCGGGCGGTGTGCTCGTGCTGGACATCGGTAGTGCTCCCCCTGGTCGTGAACTCCGTGGCGCCGGTGGCCGCAAACCGGGTGAGCCCCGGCCACCCGCCGGCACTCGCCGGCCGGCGCCCCCTCTCGTCTTCCATGTCCGGACGGTGGTCAGCCGCCCGGACAGTTCCTCAGTGGCCGAGCGCCTCAGCGCCTCCGGCCCGTCCTGCCCGCCGATCCGGCCTCCCGGCGCGCCGCACCGGACGGCGGTTCCGCCGGCCTACCCGGCGGCGGCGCCACCCGCGCAGGGCCGGACGCGGCGAGCCGGGCCAGCCGGGTCTCGCAGTGGTCCAGCCAGCGCGCCTCGGCCTCGGCCTGGAAGATCAGCTGGTCGAGGACGAGCTGCCAGGCCACGTCGTCGGCGTCCGGCACGGACTCCCCCCGCGTGGCCGCCTCCATCGCCTGGGCCTTCAGGCGCGTGTAGTCCTGCATGGCCTTGATGGTGTGCATCCGCTGCGCCTGGATGACCGCCCGCACGTCCACATCGGGCGCGCCGACGGCCATGGCCAGCTTGATCGCCAGCTCGTTGCGCGGCGGGCTCGCCCGGTCCACGGGACTGGCGTACCAGTGCCGCAGCTCCGAGCGCCCGTCGTCGGTGATCGCGTACAGCGCGTGCCCGCCCTCGTCCTCGCCCGCGGGCACCACGAGGCCGTCCCGCTCCAGGCGGGCGAGCGTCGTGTACACCTGACCGACGTTCAGCGGCCAGGTGGAACCGGTGCGCGACTCGAACTCGGTGCGGAGCTGGTAGCCGTAGCGCGGCCCCAGTTCGAGGAGGGCCAGCAGGCCGTGACGGATCGACATACTGAGTATGTATACCGAGTATGGCCGGGCTCATCAAGGCCCCCAGACCCTCCGACCTCACCTTTCACACGAACGGGTGATCGAATACCGCGGCGCGCATGAACCGCCCCGCGGACGGCAATCACCGTCTCAACCGCAGTCCGAGAAAGCCCAGTCCGAGTCCGACCAGCGCCAGCCCGGCGCCGAGCGGCAGCACCCGCATCGCCCGCTTCGCCGACCCGTACACCGAGTCCGAGTCCGGATCGTGCTGCGCAGACGGCGCCGCGGCAGGCGAGTCGGCCGGCAGCGGCGCGGTCTCGGCGGGCACCTGCGGCAGCGCCGTCACGGAGCCGCCGCTCCCGTGCCGGTACGGCCGCTCGAACAGCGAACCGTCACGGCCCGGCCGGGCGCCGGGCGGCGCAGCCGCGGACGCCGACGGACCGGCATCCGGCGGCTTCGACGGACTCGCGGTGGACGGCACCGCCGACGGCCGCGGCGCGGCCTGCGACGGCCCTCCGCCGGCGGACGGCCCCGGCCGGGCCGGCACGGGAGCCGGCACCGCGACCGAAGGACGCGCGGGAGAAGGGGAGGCGGGGCGGGTGGGGCGGGAGGGGGAGGGGGGAGCCCCCGGCACGGAACCCGCCCCCGGCGGCCGCCCCTCGGGCGCCGTCGGACGGCCGGCGTTCGGCGGGGGCGGCGGCGTCGGCACATGGATCGGCGGTCCCCCGCCGAGTCCCGGCGGGACTTGGAAAGGGCCGCCGGGGTGCGGGAGTTGGGCCGGACCGGGAGGAGACGGCGGCCGCTGCGCCGCACCGGCGGGAACACCGCCCAGCAGCAGAACGGACCCGGCGACCAGCGAGAGCGCGGCGGCCCGGACCCCCATCCGCAGCGCCGTCCCGGGGGCGCCGCGTTCCGCGGTCCGTACGGCGGACCGCTTCGCGCCCCGACCGCCGCCCGCTGCCCGTCGCACGCCTCCGCCTTCCGCCGCAACCCGGTGTCGATTCAGCCTCACACGCGGGGGCAATTCCGGCATCCCGGGCGCCAGATGGCCCAACGGGCGCGCGGGCCGGAGCGGGGTGCCGGGCGGCGCCGATCAAGTTGCCCGGGCCGCCGGTCGGGCCTGCGGGTTCGGGTGGACCTGCGGGTTCGGGTGGACCTGCGGGTTCGGGTGCGCGTGCGGCCCGGGCGGCCCGGGCGGCCCGGGCGGACCAGGCGGTCAGGCGGTCAGGCGGTGCAACCGGCGCGGTGATCCGGCCGAGCGCTCTCGCACAGTGCGGGTTCAGCCGGTGCGGCGGTCCGCCCGGTACGGCGGTTCAGCCAGTGCGGCGGTCCGCCCGCTGCGGCGGTCCGCCCGGTAGGGCGGTTCGACCGGTACAGCACTCCACCCGGTACGGCGGCCCGCCAAGTGCGGCGGCGGTCCGCCTGCTGCGGCGACGGTTCACACCGTGAGCAGCACCTTGCCCACGTGCGTGCTGGCCTCGATGACGCGGTGCGCGTCGCCCGCCTCGGCGATCGGCATGATGCGGTCGACGACCGGCCGCACCACACCGGCGTCGATCAGCGGCCAGACGTGTTCGCGGACGGCCGCGACGATCGCCGCCTTCTCCTCCAGCGGGCGGGGGCGCAGCGACGTGGCGGCGACGGCGGCCCGCTTGGACAGCAGCGTGCCCAGGTTGAGTTCGCCCGTGAGGCCGCCCTGGAGGCCGATGATGACCAGGCGGCCGTTGACCGCGAGGGCGTCGACGTTCCGCGCCAGGTACTTGGCGCCGATGATGTCGAGGATGACGTCGGGCGTGACGGCGGCGACGAAGTCCTCGTCGTGGTAGTTGACCAGGATGTCGGCGCCGAGTTCGCGGCACGCCTCCAGCTTGGCGGCGGTGCCCGCGGTGACCGCGACCTTCGCGCCGACCGCCTTGCCGAGCTGTACGGCCATCGTGCCGATGCCGCTGGACCCGCCGTGCACCAGCAGCGTCTCGCCGGGCAGCAGATGGGCGACCATGAAGACGTTCGACCAGACGGTGCAGGTCACCTCCGGCAGCGCCGCGGCGGCGACCAGGTCGACTCCCTTGGGCACGGGGAGGAGTTGGCCGCTGGGGACGGCCACCTTCTGCGCGTAGCCGCCGCCCGCCAGCAGGGCGCAGACCTCGTCGCCGACGTTCCAGCCGGAGACGCCGGTGCCGATCTCGACGATCCGGCCCGAGCATTCGAGGCCGGGGTACGGGGAGGCGCCGGGCGGCGGGTCGTAGAAGCCCTGGCGCTGGAGCAGGTCGGCCCGGTTGACGGCGGTGGCCGCCACCTCGACGACCACCTCGCCCTCGCCGGCGACGGGATCGGGCACCTCGGTCCAGATGAGCGCTTCCGGCCCGCCGGGCTGCGGAATCGTGATGGCGTACATGCCGGCGAGGCTACTCCGGCGCGGTTGCGCGCCCGGTGGGACGGCACCGGTGGGACGTGAGGCGGCGTCAGGGCTGCGTCACCCGGCCAGTACGTGCGGACGGTGCGCGCGGGCGGTGCGGGCGGGCGGTGTGGGCCCGGTCAGCCCTCCGGCGGCTGGTACGGCTGCAGGTCGCCGGTGCTCCTGCCGTCGTCGGGGTCACCGGTGCGCGCCTCGGTGCGCTGGGCGCGCACCAGGTAGTCGCGGACGATCAGCTCCACCGCGTCCTGCGGGTTCCTGGTGCCGGTCAGGAGCATGACCTCGATCGCGAGGTGCGCGTCGATGCTGACGTTGACCCGGGTGGCCATGGCGTCTCCTCTGCGGCGGTGCGGGCTCGTCGTCGAGCGGGCGGTGCCGGCTCAAGGTCAAGGCTAGGCAATGCGGGCGGGGCGCGGGGCCGGGAGGCCGGACCGTTCTCGCAGGCGGGAACGCGCGCCGGTAGCGGGCCCGTTCACGGTCCCGTCGCTGGCCGACTCCCCGGCCGGCCCGCTTCGCCGGCCCGAGGCCGGGTTCGCGCTCCTGCCGGCGGGCCGATCAACAGGCCGGCCCGTGCCCCGGGACCGACCCGTGCCCGTCACATGGGACCGGCCGCCGCCCGATGCCCGACGACGACCGGTCGCCGTTCAGGCACCGC
>WRCZ01000232.1 GCA_009783685.1 Actinomycetes bacterium | reverse complement strand
GGCGGCGCTGGCCGCTCTGGAGCCGCGCAGCGTCCCGCTGGAGGAACAGATCACCGCCGGCCTCGCCAAGGCCGCCGAGTCCATCGACTCCGGCGCGGCGGCCGCCGCGCTGGAGCGCTGGGCCGCGGCGACCCACGCCTGAAGCGGTTCCCGCACGGGATCACCCCGGGCCGCCGTCCGCACCACGGACGGCGGCCCGCGTGCTGCCGGCCGTCCACGGTACGGACGGCACCTTGCACCCAAGCACGTGTATGGCACAATGCTGTGCAGGTCACGAGTGACAGCGCAAAGGCCCCGGCTCGCTGTCCGGCAACCCTCCGTCCGAGGCGGGGTGCCCCGGGTGATGACCAGGCTGCGGGCAGCGAGGCTCGCAGCAAGCCGGACTTGGGGAGCCTTTCTTGAGTAAGCGAATGCGCTAGGGCCTGTCGGCCCCGGTTCTGCGTCTTTTCTGCACTTCCGTCTGCTTTCATCCGCTGCCTTCCGCCTCCTTGCGCGTCAGCGCCGCCGTGCGGGCCGCCGTGTGTCCGGCGTGCCCCGGCGGGCGCCGATGCCGCCTGCCTTCCTCCGGGAGTTCGTCGTGACCGTGACCATCGCCGCCCCCCGCGCCACCGAGATCTGTGCGCCGCTGCCCGTGCTCGGCCGGGACGTGTCCGTCCCGCTGGTGACCGGCGGGGAGGTGACCTACGCGGCCCTCGACTACGCCGCCAGCGCGCCCGCACTCCAGCGGGTGTGGGACGACGTGGCCGCCTACGCGCCGTACTACGGCAGCGTCCACCGCGGCGCCGGGTACCTCTCCCAGCTGTCCACCGACCTCTTCGAGCAGAGCCGGGAGACCGTCGCGCGGTTCCTCGGCTGCCGCCCCGACGACCAGGTGGTCTTCACCCGCTCCACCACCGACTCGCTCAACCTGCTGGCCGCCGCGCTGCCGGCCGGCACCCAGGTGTTCGTCTTCGAGACCGAGCACCACGCCTCGCTGCTGCCCTGGCAGCACCGGGGCGCCGACGTCACCTGTCTGGCCGCGCCGCGCACGCCCGAGCAGGCGGTGGCCGCGCTCGACGTGGCGCTGCACGGCGCTCCCAAGGGACCCAAGCTGGTGTGCGTCACCGGCGCGTCCAACGTCACCGGGGAGATCTGGCCGATCCGCGAACTGGCCGCCGCCGCGCACCGGCACGGCGCCCGCATCGTCCTGGACGCCGCCCAACTCGCCCCGCACCACGGGGTGGACGTCACCGCGCTGGACGTGGACTGGGTCGCCTTCTCCGGGCACAAGTTGTACGCGCCGTTCGGCTCCGGCGTGCTGGCCGGGCGGGCCGACTGGCTGCGCGAGGCCGAGCCCTACCTGGCCGGCGGCGGCGCCACCCGCACCGTCGCCCGCGGTGCCGACGGCACGCTCGGCGTCGAGTGGCACACCTCGGCGGCGCGGCACGAGGCCGGCTCACCCAACGTCATCGGCGCCTACGCCATCGCCTCCGCCTGCCGGGCGCTGACCGAGGCAGGACTGGACGCCCTGGCCGACCGCGAGCAGCGGTTGCTGCGGCGGCTGCAGGACGGCCTCGCCGACCTCCCCGAAGTGCGGGTGCTGTCGCTGTTCGGCGACGACGCGGCGCGGGTCGGCGTGCTCTCGTTCATCGTGAAGGGCTGGAACAGCTCGCACTTCGCCGCGGCGCTCTCCGCCGAGCACGGCATCGGCGTGCGGGACGGGCTGTTCTGCGCGCACCCGCTGGTGCGGGTGCTGCTGGACGCGGAGGAGAGCGCGCCGGGGGAGTGCGGGGCGCCGGACTCCGCCCCCGGGGAGACGTCGCTGAACGCGATCCGCGTCAGCTTCGGCGCGGGCACCCCCGAGGAGCACGTCACGCGCTTCCTCGCCGCCACGCGCTCCCTCGTCCGGGACGGCGCGGCCTGGCGCTACACCACGGAGGCCGGGCGCTGCGTGCCGCTCAAGGCCTGACCGGCGCGGGCCGCCGGCCCGGACATCGGCGACTCCAGCGACCTCGGCGACCGCGGAGCGCTCAGGCGTCCAGGCCGATGGCGAAGGCGGCTTCCAGGTCGTGCTGGCTGTAGGTGCGGAACGCCACGTGGGTGTCGGTGACCTCGACGCCGGGGATCTTGCTGATCCGCCCGGGGATGACATCCGCGAGGTCGTCGTGGCGGGCGACCCGCACCAGCGCGACCAGGTCGTAGTTGCCGGTCACCGAGTACACCTCGCTGACGTGGTCGAGCGCCGCGATCGCCTCGGCGATCTCCGGGATCCGGTCGACAGACGTCTTGATGAGCACGATCGCGGTGATCACGGCGGGATGTCTCCTTGGGTGGACCTGATGACCAGGCTCACCTTACGCCGTGGCCGGTAGCAGACCCATGCGCACAGGAACCCGAAGGCGAAACCGACCACGTGCGCGAGATAGGCGATGCCCGGCCCGCCCTGGGCGGTCTGCGCCGCCAGCCACTGGAGCACGAACCAGAACCCCAGCACCATCCACGCGGGGAACCGCAGCGGGATGAAGAAGAGGAACGGGAACAGGCTGGTCACCCGGGCCTTGGGATAGAGGTAGAGGTACGCGCCGAGCGCGCCGGAGATCGCCCCGGAGGCACCGACCAGGCTCTGCGTGTCCTCGGTGTGCGCGAGGGCGAACCCGTACGTGGCCAGGTAGCCGGCGGCCAGGTAGAACAGCGCGAACCGCACCCGGCCCATGCGGTTCTCCACGTTGTCGCCGAAGACGTAGAGGAACAGCATGTTGCCGATCAGGTGCAGCCAGCCGCCGTGCAGGAACATCGCGGTGAGCACCGACAGGAACGGCACTTTCGGGTACGGCGCCGGGATCGGGCAGCCCTGCGGCAACGGCACCCGGTCCACCGGGAGCCGGCCGTGGAACAGCTCGCTCGGGATCACCCCCCAGCGGTCGAAGTAGACCGCCTGCTCGCACTGGAGCGCGTGGCCGTGCCCGTAGGAGGGGGTGAAGCCGGACAGCGGGCCGAGCAGGAACACCGCGGTGCACAGGGCGATCAGCGTGTACGTCACGACCGGGGTGCGGCGGACCGGGTTCTTGTCGTACACCGGGATGACCATGGACTGATCATGACGGATGGGGCGTAACGGGCAAAGGTCGCCTCGCCGCAGCCGGGGGGTGACCGGCAAAGGCCGTCCCGCCCGCAGCGCGGCGTCCCTTCGAGGCCGTAGGGTGACCGGGACACGGGACCGGGCCGGCGCCGCGGGCGGCGCGAAACAGCCGTCGGGCCGGGGCAGGCCCCGGTTGCGGGGACAATGGAAGCAGGAGGCGGCGGCCGCAGGGATCGAGGGGGGCTGCACCGAAAGGAGGGCCGTCGCTGATCCGACCGGCACCGACGGACATCCGATCGGTGCGGACCTCGGACAGGGAGTGAGTGGTGGACGGTAGCGACGGCGTTCCGGGCGCCGAAGCGGACGCGGAGCGGGCGCAGGGCGACGGCGAGCCCCTGCTGGACCGGCCGCTGCCCGAGGGTGTCCGGCATCGTGTCGTCACCATCGCCGCGGACGCCTTCGGCGGCTTCACCTATCCCGAGCTGCCGGTCTCGCTGCGCCCCTACGCCCGGTTCACCCCCTCCAGACGTGTGAAGTACGCGGCGACCGCGCTGGCCTCCGCCCTGGAGTCGGACGTGGCGTTCCGGCAGAAGGTCGCCGGCCGGCTGCGCGAGTCCCAGCCCGAGCTGACCGGCGCGCTCGACGCCGGCACCCCGCCGCCCGCCGCCGACCCGCTGGACGTGGCCGCGGCCGCGTACCTGCTGCGCCCGGCCGGCTGGGCCAAGCTCGTCACCGCCGCGGGCGAGGAGGCGCAGCGCGCCGACGCCGAGCGGGCCGACGAGGAGGCCCTGCGCGAACTCGCCGCGCTGCGCGGGGAGGTGGACTCGCTGCACGCCCAGGCGCGCACCGACGCGACCCGCGCCCGCGCCGAACTCGACGCCGTCCGCAAGGAGAGCGACGCGCTGCACCGCAAGCTGCGGTCGGCGCTGAGCGACGTCAAACGCGCCGAGGCCGCGCAGCGCAAGCTGCAGGCCGAACTGGACGAGGTGCGGGCCGCCGCCGCCCAGGACAGGGCGACCGCCGACACCGAGGCCCGCCGGCTGCGGTCCCGGCTCGCCGAGGCCGAGTCGGTGGTCGAGGCCGGGCGCAAGGCGGCCAGGGAGGGCCGCAGCACCGAGGACGTCCGGCTGCGGCTGCTGCTGGACACCGTGCTGGACGCGGCCGCCGGCCTGCGCCGCGAACTGGCCCTGCCGCCGCGGGACACCCTGGGCGTACGGCCCGCCGACACCGTCGACGCCGTCGCCCCCGGCCAGTTCAGCGCCCGCGACATCGCCACCCGCGCGCTGTCCGACACCGACCCCGCGCTGCTCGACCAGCTGCTCGCGCTGCCCCAGGCGCACCTGGTCGTCGACGGCTACAACGTCACCAAGACCGGCTATCCCTCGATGCCGTTGGAGAAGCAGCGGCTGCGGCTGCTGGGCGGGCTCGCCGCGCTGGCCGCGCAGAGCGGCGCGGAGGTCACCTGCGTGTTCGACGGGGCCGACCTGGACATGCCGGTGCTGCTCGCGCCGCCGCGCGGCGTGCGCGTGCTGTTCTCCAAGTCCGGTGAGACCGCGGACGAGTTGATCCGCCGTCTGGTGCGGGCCGAGCCGCCCGGCCGGCAGATCGTGGTGGTCTCCGCGGACCGCGAGGTGGCCGACGGCGTCGCCAAGGCCGGTGCGCGTCCGGTGGCTTCGACACTGCTGCTGCGCCGACTCGCCCGGGTCTGAACCGGCTCCCCGACCCTCCCCGCCCCGGCGGCGCCTTGCGCGCGGCCGCCTTCAGGACATGTGCCCGGAGTGTCGGATTCGGCGTGAATTCCGGCGAACGCCCTTACATGACATGGCTGTTCACCACTTGGCCGCTACCCGCCGTTCCTTCGCCCTCACGGCGCGTGCGGCAGCCGTAAAGAATGTGCTTTGCGATCGAGATTTTGCCTACAAGGATTTGAACCGATCACAGTTAGGTCACTAAGGTCGGGCGTCGAACCTCCGCGCTGTCGATCATCCAACCCGGATGGCGCTCGGAGGCCGCCCACCATCAGGACCGGTAGGCGGCTGAAGGAAGAAGGAGCTCGCCTTCGTGGCGTCCCACCGTCGTCCCAAGCCGGCAACCCGCACTCGCGTGACCGTGCTGACCGCGACCGCCGCAGCGGCCGTCGCGCTTTCCGCTCAGGCCGCGAACGCGACCCCCGCCAAGCCGTCCATCAAGGACGCCAAGGCCAAGGTGGACGCCCTCTACACGCAGGCGGAGCAGGCCACCGAGAAGTACGACGCCGCCAACGAGAAACTGCATACCCTGCAGAAGGAGGCCTCAAGCCTCCAGGACCAGGTCGCGCGGCAGCAGCAGCACCTGAACCAGCTCCGGGACGGCCTCGGCGCCATCGCGGCCTCGCAGTACCGCAGCGGCGGAATCGACCCGTCGCTCCAGCTCTTCCTGTCGTCCAACCCGGACAGCTACCTGGACCAGGCGACCACCCTGGACCAGCTCGGCTCCCTCCAGGCCAACGCGCTGGACCAGCTGCAGAACGCCAAGCGCACCCTGGACCAGGAGCGCGCCGAGGCCACCACCAAGCTCACCGAACTCCAGAGCACCCGCACCGAACTGGCGCAGCGCAAGTCCGAGGCGAAGGACAAGCTCGCGCAGGCCCGGCAGGTGCTCAACTCGCTGACCGCCGAGCAGCGCGCCCAGATGCAGCGTGACGACGCGCTCGCCGCGAGCCGCGCCAGCTCCCGGGTGAGCCTGGGCAGCGCGCCCGCCGCCTCGAACTACGCGGCCGCCGCGTTCACCGCCGCCCAGTCGAAGATCGGCACCCCGTACGTCTACGGCGCCACCGGCCCCGGCTCCTTCGACTGCTCCGGCCTCACCTCCTGGGCCTACCGGCAGGCCGGCGTGTCGATACCCCGCACCTCGCAGGAGCAGGCGAACGCCGGGACCCGCATCTACTCGATGTCCCAGCTGCGCCAGGGCGACCTGGTCATCTTCTACGGCGACTTCCACCACGTCGGCTTCTACGCCGGCAACGGCCTGGTGCTGCACGCCCCGAAGCCCGGCGCCTCGGTGCGCTACGAGTCGATCAGCGACATGCCGTTCCAGTTCGGCGTCCGCATCTGACCACGCTCCGTACGGCGTACGGGTGATGAACCCCCGTCCGGGGGTTCCCCCGTGGCCGGTGTGACCTGCGGTGAGCGGCGGCCGTCGGCTGCCGCTCACACGTACGGGCGGCGCGATCTTTGAACTCTCCGCCACGGCCTGGCTACTGTCTGCTGCCGTGGCTTCCCATCGACGCGCTCCGCAGCCGGGCCTGGCCGCCCGTACCACCCGTGTGACCGTGCTGTCCGCGGCGGCCGCGGCCGCCGCCGCCCTGTCCGGTGCCGGCGCGGAGTTCGCCGCCGCCGACCCCGGCGGCACCGGCAGCGCCTCCCGGATCGACGACCTGTACCAGCAGGCGGAGCGGGCCACCCAGGCGTACGACGCGGCGCAGGAGCAGCAGCAGCGGGTGCGCGCGGAGCTGGCGACCCTCCAGGACCGCTCGGCCCGCACCCAGCAGCGGGTCAACGAACTCCGCGACGAGCTGGGCGTGCTGGCCGCGTCCCAGTACCGCAGCGGCGGCATCGACCCCTCGCTCGACCTGCTGCTGTCCGACGATCCCGACGACTACCTGGACCGGCTCAGCGTGCTGGACCGGATCGGCGGGCAGCAGGCCGGCCGGCTGCACGAACTGCGCGCCGCACAGCGGGCGTTGCACCAGGAGCGGGTCCAGGCCGCGGGCAAGCTCACCGAGTTGGGCCACGCCGGCACGGCGCTGCGGCAGCGCAAGCAGGCCGTGCAGCAGGCGCTCGGCTCCGCGCAGCGGCTGCTGGACGCGCTGCCGCCGGCCGTCCGGGCCGGCTGGAGGCCGGACGCGGACCAGCGGGCCTCCCGCGACCGCGTGCTGCCCGACCTCCCCGACCTGCCGGCGCCGAGCGGCCGGGCCGCGCTCGCGGTCGCCGCGGCCCGGCGGGTGCTGGGCGCGCCCTACGTGTGGGGCGCCACCGGCCCCAACGCCTTCGACTGCTCGGGCCTGATGCTCTACGCCTACCGGCAGGCGGGGATCGCGCTGCCGCGCACCTCGCAGGAGCAGATGAACGCCGGGCAGCGGGTGCCGCTCGACGGGATCAGGCCCGGCGACCTCGTCATCTACCGCGCCGACGCCAGCCACGTCGCCATGTACGTCGGCGGCGGCATGGTCATCCACGCCCCCTACCCCGGGGCCCGGGTCCGCTACGACCCGATCGGCATGATGCCCGTCACCGCCGTGACCCGCCCTTAGGCCCGCCCCGGCGGATTCGGCCCTCGTCCCCGCCGCCGGACGCCCGCGCGCCCGGCCGCCGCGGGGGACGGCGCCGCAGGTCACCAGGGCCGTACGATCAGGGCGTGGCCGCGGTGTGCGAGGGACGTTCCAGGGCCGCCGCGGCGGTGCGTGCGGTGGTCGTCGCCGTGCTGCTCGCCCTCGTCGCCACGCTGGCCGGCTGCGACCGGGGGAGCAGCGGGCCGTCGCCCGCGCCGGACGACACCGCGCTGCGGCAAGTGCTCGACCAGCACGCGGCCGCCGTCCTGCACCACGACCGCGCCGCCTTCCTCGCCGGCATCGACCCCCAGGCCCAGCGGTACCGCGCCCGCCAGCAGCAGGTCTTCGCCGACCTGGCGCAGGTGCCGCTGGCGGGCTGGACGTACACCGTGGTGCGCACCGGCGCCTTCCCGCTGCCGCCCGCCGCCGACGGCGTCCGGCAGGCCGCCGCGGAGGTCCGGGTCGGCTACCGGATCTCCGGCTACGACACCCGGCCGGTGCTCTCCACCGCCTATCTGACGTTCACGCGGCGTGCCGGGCGCTGGTACCTCGCCGGGGACGACGACGGCGCGTCGAGCGGCCACCGCACCGACGTCCAGCTGTGGGACCAGGGCCCCGTCCGGGTGGTGCACGGCACCCGCACCCTGGTGCTGGGCCTGGCCCCGGACAAGGCGCTGCGCGAGTACGCGGCCGACGCCGACCGGGCCGTGCCGGAGGTGACCCGGGCCTGGGGCGGCGACTGGCCGCGCAAGGTCGTCGTCGAGGCGCCGGCCACCCTGGACCAGATGGCCGCGCTGCTGAACGTCAGCGCCACCGCGTACCAGGGGATCGCCGCGGTCACCACGGGCGAGCTGGGCGTGGGCGCGGCGCCCGCGGACCGGGTGATCGTCAACCCGCAGGCGTTCGGGCTGCTGTCCACGTTCGGCAAGCAGGTCGTGCTCACCCACGAGACCACGCACGTCGCGACCCGGCAGTCCACCGACGGCAACACCCCGCTGTGGCTGTCGGAGGGCACCGCGGACTGGGTCGCCTACCGCGACTCCGGGCGTACCGCCCCCGAGATCGCGCCGGAACTGGCCGCGGACATCCAAGCGGGACGGGTCCCCGACGCACTGCCGACCGCCGCCGACTTCCGTGCCGGCTCCGCCCGGCTGGCCCAGGCGTACGAGGGCGCCTGGCTCGCCTGCCGGCTGATCGCCGACCAGTGGTCGCCGCAGACCCTCACCGCCTTCTACCGCGCGGTGGCCCGAGGCGGCACCCTGGACGCGCACCTGCGCAGCACCCTGGGCCTCTCCACCGCCCAGTTCACCGCCCGCTGGCAGGCCTACCTCCGAAAGGAACTGTCGTGAGCGACGCACGCGGGGCTGGGGGGCCGCTGGGCCGCGGTCGGGAGCGGGTGGCGCGGGTGCGCGAGCGGGGAGACGGCGTGGGCGACGCACGTGGGGCTGGCGGGCCGCCGGGCCGCGGTCGGGCGCGGGTGGCGCGGGTGCGCGAGTAGGGAGACGGCGTGAGCGACGCACGTGGGGCTGGCGCGGGTGCGCCGGTGGGGCGGGGGCGCGAGCAGGAAGACGGAGGGGCGAGGCACGCCGGGCCGCCGGGTCGCCGGGCCGCGGTCGGGCGCGGGTGCGCCGGGTGAGCAGGGAGACAGCGTGGGCGACGCACGT
>WRCZ01000231.1 GCA_009783685.1 Actinomycetes bacterium | reverse complement strand
CGCCGGCCGAGGTGGCGGCGACCGCCGGGGGCCGCACCCTGCGGATCGCCCGCGGCCCGTTCCGCGTCCTGGTCAACTTCTCGGACACGCCGGCCCGGGTGCCGCTGAACGCGCCTTGCGAGCTGCTGCTGGCCAGGCCCGCGTGCACGGTCCTGGCCCGCTCCGCGGTCCAGCTCCCGCCGCGCGGCGCCGCGGTGCTGCGGGTCCGCGGCACGACCGGGGACGCTACGGTGAACGGGTGACCGCACACGACGAGCGCACGGACACCCCGCCACCTGGGACGACGGCCGGCCGGACGGCCGACTGCGTGCTGTGCGGGGAGCCGACCGACCACCCGGCCAGTACCAGGGGCGCCACGCTGTGCCCGGTGTGCGAGTGGCAGGAGGCGCAACGCAACGCCTGCTCGGGCTGAGCCCGCCGCGCACCCGGCACGGTGTCAGGTGCGCAGCAGGCGGGCCCGGCTCTCGGCCACGTCGAAGTCGCCCTTCGGGTACTGCGGGTCGATCTGCTCCAGGTGCTCCAGCAGCAGCGTGCTGATCGCCCAGTTCCGGTACCACTTGCGGTTGGCGGGGACCACGTACCAGGGCGCGGCCTCGGTCGAGCAGCGTTCCAGCACCGCCTCGTACGCCTCCCGGTAGGCGGGCCACATGGCGCGCTCGTCGACGTCGCCGATGGTGAACTTCCAGTGCTTGTCCGGCCGGTCGAGCCGGGCCAGCAGCCGCGCCCGCTGTTCCTCGTAGGAGATGTGCAGGAACACCTTCACCACGGTGACGCCGTCGTCCGCCAGGGACTGCTCGAAGCGGTTGATGGCGTCGTAGCGGCGGCGCCAGGTGGCCCGCGGCACCATGTCGTGGACGCGGACGATCAGCACGTCCTCGTAGTGGGAGCGGTCGAAGACGCCGATCTCGCCGGCGGCCGGCAGCGCCTTGCGGATCCGCCACAGGAACGGGTGCGCACGCTCCTCGGCGGTGGGCGTCTTGAAGGCGGTGACCCGCACCCCGGTGGGGTTCAGGCCGGTCGCCACGTGCTTGATGGTGCCGCCCTTGCCGGAGGTGTCCATGCCCTGGAGGACCAGCAGCACGCGCCGCGGGTCGCCCGCGGTGCTCTGCGCGAACAGCCGCTCCTGGAGGTCGGCGAGGCGGGTGCGCAGCTTCTCGGTCGCCGCGAGGGCCTCCCGCTTGCCCGCGGGACCGCGGGGCGTGCCGGACGGGTCGTGGTCCGCGAGGTCGACGGGCCCGCCGCCGGGCGGCACGCGCAGGCGTGACCGCAGGTCCTTGCCGTGGTGCTTGGCCATGACCCGATCCTGGCCCCGATCGGGCCGGCCCGCCAGCGACGGGCGACGCCGGGGTGGGTCCGGCACCCTGACGCCGGCGCGCGCGGGTGCCCTGCCGGCCGGGCGGGCCGGGCCGCCGCTCAGCCGGCGGCGACCGCCGTCCTGCCGGCGTCGCGCGCCAGCGCGGTGAGCCGGGAGACCGCGCGGAAGTACTTCTTGCGGTAGCCGCCGGCCAGCATCTCCTCGGTGAACAGCCGGTCGAAGGGCACGCCGGAGGCCATCACCGGGATCTCCCGGTCGTACAGCCGGTCGGCGAGCACCACCAGGCGCAGCGCGGTGGCCTGGTCGGAGATCTGCTCGACGCCGCGCAGGAACAGCGCGTGCACGCCGTCGCACAGCGCGCCGTAGCGGCTGGGGTGGACGACGGCCAGGTGCTCGGTCAGCTCGGCGAAGTCGTCGAGGGCGGCGCCGGGTGTGCGGTGGGCGGCCTCGGTCACCTGCTCGTCGGTGTACGGGGCGGGGGCGGCGGGCAGGCCGCGGTGCCGGTAGTCGTCGCCGTCGATCCGCAGCGAGGCGAACCGGGCGGACAGGCCCTGTATCTCGCGCAGGAAGTCGGCGGCGGCGAAGCGGCCCTCGCCGAGCTTGCCGGGCAGCGTGTTGGAGGTGGCGGCCAGCCGCACCCCGGCGTCGGCGAGCCGGCCGAGCAGGGTGGAGACCAGGACGGTGTCGCCGGGGTCGTCGAGCTCGAACTCGTCGATGCAGACCAGCTGGTGGCCGCTGAGGGCGGTGACGGCCTGCTGGAAGCCGAGCGCGCCGACGAGGTTGGTCAGCTCGACGAAGGTGCCGAACGCCTTGCGCTCGCGCGGGGCCGGCGCGGCGTGCCAGAGGCTGGCCAGCAGGTGGGTCTTGCCGACGCCGTAGCCGCCGTCGAGGTAGACGCCGGTCGGGCCCTGGGGGGTCCGCGGCTCGCGCCGGAACCACCGCCGGCGCTCGCCGGAACCGGAGCCGTTGCCGCTGCCCGTCTGCGCGGCGAAGGTGCGCAGCCGGCGCACCGCCTCGGCCTGGCTGGGCCGGCGCTCGTCGGGAACGTAGGTCTCGAAGCGGACCGCGTCGAAGCGGGGCGGCGGGACCATGTCGGCGACCAGCCGCCCGGTGTCCACCCGCGGCAGGCGCGCGCTCAGGACCTCCGGCCCGGTGGTGGGGACGGCGTTCGTCTCGGCGAGGGAGGAGGACACGACTCCCCATCGTAATGCGGCCGCGCCACCGCCCTGGCCCAGTGTGGCGCAGCCCACGTCCGCGCTGCCTGCGACGACCGCCGGCCGGGGGCCGCGGCACGAGGCCGTCCGCGGCGTGAGCGAGGAGGACGCCCGGCCGTGCCAGACTGCGGCGCATGCAGCGGCTGTTTCCCGTACCCGGGCAGGGTGAGGACACGCAGGATCTCGGGACCCTCCTGGGGCTGGCGGACGCGTACGCGTACCCGCCGCGGGACGCGGGCCCGTACCTGAGGGCGAACATGGTGTCCGGTCTGGACGGCGCGGCGCGGGCCGAGGGCCGGTCGGCGCCGCTGTCCTCGCCCGCCGACATGCGGATCTTCGGCACGCTGCGGGCGCTGGCCGACGTGGTCGTGGTGGGCGCCGAGACCGTCCGGCAGGAGGGCTACCGGCCGGCGAAGGCCCGGGAGGCGTTCGCCGCGCGGCGGGCCGCCGACGGCCAGGCTCCGGCCGCGGCCGTCGCCGTGCTCAGCCGCAGCCTGGACCTGGACCTCACGGCCCCGCTGTTCACCGACCCGGTGGTGCCCACCCTGGTCCTGACCGGTGCCGGCGGCAGCCGGGACGCGCTGGCGGCGGCGGACCGCGCCGGGGCGCAGGTCGTCGTGGCGGGCGAGGGCGAGGGCGTGGACCCGGTCCGCGTGGTGCGGGAGCTGGCCGCCCGGGGCCTGACCCGGATGCTGCACGAGGGCGGGCCCCGGGTGCTGGCCCAGTTCGCGGCCGCGGGGGTGGTGGACGAGCTGTGCCTGACGCTGTCGCCGCTGGTCACCGGCGGTGACGCGCCCCGGATCATGGACGGGCCGCCCGTCCTGCCGCCGTCCCGGTTCCGGCCGCTGTCGGTGCTGGAGGAGGACGGCTTCCTGTTCACCCGGTACGTGCGCGCATAGCGGCAGGTCCGGGCCGGTGCGACCGGCTGGCGGAGATCTCACCCGAAAAAGCGGATTCTCCTGTTCCGCTTGGCGTCGCGCGGGAACACTTATCCCGGTGCCCTGTGAGGATCGGAGCAGGGCTCACCGAGAGACAAGGACGCGTCCGTGTTCACCACCGTACTCATGATCGAGCAACCGCTCGCCCCCGCCGACGTCGACATGGTCACCACGCTCCACGGGGACGAGCAGATCTCCTTCGTCGTGCTGATGCAGCCGCGCGGCGACCAGGACCGGCTGCTGCGAGCGGTGGACGACGTGGCGCTCGGGTACCTCGACGACGCCGCCCGCGAGACCAGGGTGCCCGAGGGCGACGAGGCCGTCCCGCCGGCCGAGCGGGCGCTGGCCTACTCCCTGGAGGCCCTGCGGGCCGCCGGCGCGGACGCGGTCGGCGAGCTGGTCGAGCGGCATCCGCTGGACCTGCTGAAGACCGTGGTCGAGCGGACCGGCGCCGACGAGGTGATCGTGCTGACCGCGCCGCACTTCGTCGAGGAGTTCTTCCACCGCGACTGGACGTCACGGGCCCGGCACAAGGTGGGCGTGCCGGTGCTCAAGCTCTTCGCCCAGCACGAACCGGAGGGGAACGAGGCGGAGAAGGACGGGAGCGCGTAGCGGAGGTGCGAGAATCGGGCCGCAGACCTGTCGCCGAGCACGCACCCCGGGAGATCCGCGCATGAGCACGCCCACCCCGTCCCTGCCGCCCGCCCTGGAACGCCCGCACTTCATCGGGATCGGCGGCGCGGGGATGTCGGGCATCGCCAAGATCCTGGCCCAGCGCGGGGCCCGGGTGGCGGGCAGCGACACCAAGGACTCGGAGACCGTGCAGGCGCTGCGCGCCCACGGCGTGACCGTGCACATCGGACACGACGCCGCGCACCTGGCGCCGGACACCACCGCCGTGGTCGTCTCCAGCGCGATCCGCCAGGAGAACACCGAGCTGGCCGCGGCCCGCGAGCGGGGCGTGCCGGTGGTGCACCGCAGCGACGCGCTGGCCGCGCTGATGGAGGGCACCCGCCCGCTGGCGGTGGCCGGCACGCACGGCAAGACCACCACGACCTCGATGCTGGCGGTCGCGCTGTCCGCCCTGGACCTGGAGCCCTCGTACGCCATCGGCGGCGATCTGGACGTGCCCGGCTCCAACGCGCACCACGGCAGCGGCGAGATCTTCGTCGCCGAGGCCGACGAGAGCGACCGCAGCTTCCACACCTACTCCCCCGAGGTCGCCATCGTCCTCAACGTGGAGCTGGACCACCACGCCAACTACGCGTCCATGGAGGAGATCTACGACTCCTTCCTGACGTTCGCCGGCAAGATCCGGCCCGGCGGGACCCTGGTCGTCGCCGCCGACCAGCCCGGCGCGGTCGAGCTGACCTCGCGGGTGCGGGCCGCCGGCGGCCCGCGGATCGTCACCTTCGGCGAGTCCGAGGGCGCCGACCTGCGGATCACCCGGATCGAGCCGCGCGGCCTGACCAGCGAGGTCACCGTGCTGGTGGACGGCGAGCCGGTGACCTTCACCGTGTCGGTGCCCGGCCGGCACTACGCGCACAACGCGGTGGCGGCGCTCGCCGCCGGCATCGCGATGGGCGTGCCGGCCGGCGAGCTGGCGGCGGTGCTGGCCCGGTACACCGGGGTCAAGCGCCGGCTGCAGCTCAAGGGCGAGGCCGCGGGCGTGCAGGTCATCGACTCCTACGCGCACCACCCGACCGAGATGGCCGCCGACCTGGAGGCGATCAGGAGCGCGGCGGGGCCGGACGGCCGGGTGCTGGTGGTGTTCCAGCCGCACCTGTTCAGCCGCACCCGGGAGCTGGGCGCGGAGATGGGCGCCGCGCTGGCGATGGCCGACGCCTCGCTGGTGCTGGACATCTACCCGGCCCGCGAGGACCCGGTGCCGGGCGTGACCAGCGACCTGGTGATCGACGCGGCCCGCGCGGCCGGCGCGGACGTGGCCGCCGAGCACGACAAGGCCGCGGTCCCGGACGTGGTGGCAGGAATGGCGAAGGCCGGTGATCTCGTTCTCACCATGGGGGCGGGAGACGTGACCGACCTGGGTCCGCTGGTGCTCGCCCGCCTCGGCAGCTGAGGAGGCCCCATGGCGTATGAAGTGAAGAAGACCGACGCGCAGTGGCGCGAGGAGCTGTCCCCGCAGGAGTACGCGGTGCTGCGCGAGGCCGGCACCGAGCGGCCGTTCGTCGGCGAGTACACCGACACCAAGACCGAGGGCGTGTACGCGTGCCGCGCGTGCGGTGCCGAGCTGTTCCGCTCCGACACGAAGTTCGAGTCGCACTGCGGGTGGCCGTCGTTCTACGACCCGGCCGACAGCGCCGCGGTGGAGCTGATCCAGGACCGCTCGCTGGGGATGGTCAGGACCGAGGTGCGCTGCGCGCGCTGCGGCTCCCACCTGGGCCACGTCTTCGAGGGCGAGGGCTACGGCACCCCGACCGACCAGCGCTACTGCATCAACTCGATCTCCCTGCGGCTGGAACCCAAGGAGTAAGACCCGGTGCGTGCTCCGCGGCCCGCGGAGCACGGCCGTCAGTACCCGGCCCGCTCCGGGCGCCGGAAACGGCACGGCGGCCGCGGGGACCCTGGCGGGGTCCGCACGGCCGCCGGCACGACGAGGCAGCCTGCTCAGCCCTCCGCGTCCGCGGCGGCCGGAAGGCCGACCCGGATCGCGTGCATCACCGAGGAGTCGGTGAGCGTGGTGACGTCGCCCAGCTCCCGGTTCTCCGCGACGTCCCGCAGCAGGCGCCGCATGATCTTCCCCGAGCGGGTCTTGGGCAGTTCGGCCACGACGAGGATCTGCCGCGGCCGGGCGATCGGCCCGATCTCCTTGGCCACATGGGCCCGCAGCGTCGCCGCCAGTTCCCCGCCGGCCGCGTCCCCGCCGCCGTCGCCGCGCAGGATCACGAACGCGACGATCCCCTGCCCGGTGGTGGCGTCGGCGGCACCGACCACGGCGGCCTCGGCCACCGTCGGGTGCGAGACCAGCGCCGACTCCACCTCGGTGGTGGAGATGCGGTGCCCGGACACGTTCATCACGTCGTCCACCCGGCCCAGCAGCCAGATGTCGCCGTCCTCGTCCTTCTTGGCGCCGTCGCCCGCGAAGTACCAGCCGGGGAAGCGCGACCAGTAGGTGTCGATATATCGCTGCTCGTCGCCCCAGATGGTGCGCAGCATCGACGGCCACGGCTCGGTGAGCACCAGGTACCCGCCGGAGCCGTTGGGCACCGGCTTGCCGGTGTCGTCGACGACCTCCGCCCGGATGCCGGGCAGCGGCCGCAGCGCGGAGCCCGGCTTGAGCGTGGCCACGCCGGGCAGCGGGCTGATCATGTGCGCGCCGGTCTCGGTCTGCCACCAGGTGTCGACCACCGGGCAGCGGTCCGAGCCGATGGCGTGCCGGTACCACATCCACGCCTCGGGGTTGATCGGCTCGCCCACCGAGCCGAGCAGCCGCAGCGACGACAGGTCGAAGCGGCCCGGGATCTCCTCGCCCCACTTCATGAAGGTCCGGATCGCGGTCGGCGCGCAGTACAGGATCGTGACCCCGTACTTCTGCACGATCTCCCACCAGCGGCCCTGGTGCGGGGTGTCGGGCGTGCCCTCGTACAGCACCGACGTGACGCCGTTGGCCAGCGGCCCGTAGACGATGTACGAGTGGCCGGTGACCCAGCCGATGTCGGCGGCCGTCCAGTACACGTCCTGCTCGGGCTTGACGTCGAACACCGCCCAGTGGCTCCACGCGACCTGGGTGAGGTAGCCGCCCGAGGTGTGCAGGATGCCCTTGGGGCGGGCCGTCGTCCCGGAGGTGTACATGATGTAGAGCGGGTGCTCGCTGTCGAACGCCTCCGGCTCGTGCTCCGCCGGCTGCGCGGCGACCAGGTCGTGCCACCACACGTCCCGGCCCTCGGTCCAGCCGACGTCCTGGCCGGTGCGCCGGACCACCAGCACGCTGCGCACGTCCGGGCACTGCTCCACCGCCTCGTCGACCGCGGGCTTGAGCGCGGACGGCGCGCCCTTGCGGTAGCCGCCGTCGGCGGTGATCACCACGCGGGCGTCGCAGTCCAGGATCCGGCCGCGCAGCGCGTCCGCGGAGAACCCGCCGAAGACCACGGTGTGCGGGGCGCCGATGCGGGCGCACGCCAGCATCGCCACCACGGTCTCCGGGATCATCGGCATGTACAGCGCGACCCGGTCACCGGCCCGCACACCGAGCGCCAGCAGGGCGTTCGCCGCGCGGCAGACCTCGTCCTTGAGATCGGCGTAGGTCAGGGTACGGGTGTCGCCCGGCTCGCCCTCCCAGTGGAAGGCGACCCGGTCGCCGCGCCCGTCCCGCACATGCCGGTCCAGGCAGTTGGCGGCCACGTTGAGCCGGCCGCCGGTGAACCAGCGGGCGAACGGCGGCCGGCTCCAGTCGCGCACCTGCGTCCACGGCTCGGCCCACTCCAGCCGGGCGGCCGCGGCGGCCCAGAACGCCTCGCCGTCCGCGTCGGCCGAACGGTAGTCGTCCGCCGTGGCGTTGGCCGCCGCCGCCATGTCCTCCGGCGGCGGGAAACGCCGTTCCTCGCGCAGCAGGTTGGCGAGTGTCTCGCCGCCCCCGTCCATCAGTGCGCCTCGCCCGCGACCGGTCCGCCGCTCCGGCCGAGCGAGACCTTCGCGCCGGCGCCCGGCCAGACCGGCAGCACGTTCTGCTTCCAGGTCGCGTTGGTGACCGCCGCGAAGGAGGCGTACCAGGCGCACACCGCGGTGATCAGGCCGATCCAGCCGCCGACCTTGGTGGTGCCGGTGGACTGCGAGAACTCCGCGATCGTCAGCACGATGAAGGTGAGCGACAGGGTGACGAACACCGCGAGGATCGCCCCGTTGGTCCGCAGCGCGGCCACCGTCATGTAGACCGTGAACACCGCCCAGATCAGCAGGTACAGGCCGGTGGCCTGATGCGCGGTGGCCGCCGGCAGGTCGCCCGCGACGAACTTCACGTAGGCCGCGTACGACAGCCAGAACGCGCCGTACGACACGAACGCGGTCGACCCGAAGGTATTGCCCTTCCTGAACTCCCACAGCCCGGCGAGGAGTTGGGCCAGCCCACCGTAGAACAGCGCGAGCGGCAACACGACGGCGAGCAGGTTCTGGTCGATGAGGTGGGCGTTGAAGGAGCTGAGGACGAAGGTGGTGGCGGCGAATCCGGCGAGCCCGAGCGGCCCGGGATCGGCGATCGCGTCCGCGGCGGGCGCAGGGGACGTGTCGGGGGAGCTCATCTGCGGTTTCCCTCCTCATCGAGGAACGGCAGGGGTGACGGGCCCGGAGCGTGGCCCTCCCGCCACGCTAGAAACCCCCACTCCCCCCGACCACCCACCGACCACCCCCATCGCCCAGCGGTCCCCCCCACTCGACAGACGGTCGCTGCGCGGGGACGAGCGGTAGGGGGGTGGGGGGGGTGGGGGGCGTGATGGGTGGAGGTAGCTCGTGATGTGAACGGATCGGCTGAACGTGATCGGTGGACGTAGTCCGCGATGTGAACGATTCGGCTGAACGTGATCGGTTACCCGAGTCCGAAAAGTGAACGTCCTGGCCT